>JAEDJU010000167.1 GCA_016296195.1 Candidatus Methanomethylophilaceae archaeon
AATTGCGAAGATGTTATTTTGAAGGACTTACAGTTCCTGCGTGTCCTGAACTGTAAGGATCCTCTGCTCACGTGGGAATTCGAACAGTAGGGCGGACAGGAGGGAGCTCTTACCGGCTCCCCTCGCACCGCATATCAGCATGGTGCATCTGTTGTCTATCAGGAAGGACAGGAGTCCCGCATCTCTGGGGGACACGGTTCCGTTGGCGATCAACCTCGTCAACGTCCACGGTCTGGAGGAACGCTTCCTGATGGCAACCGCATCGCCGTTGGGACTCATAGGATACCCTACGACAGTCGCCCTCGCATCGAAGTCGGGGAAATCCGTCTCGAGTACCGGGGAGGAATGGCAGAATCTGAGTCCGCTCTCCCTCTTCAGGATGTTTACCAGGTTGGATATCTCCCTCCTGTCCGCGATGAGGTTCGTCCTGCAGCGCAGATGGGAGTTCAGGAGTCCATCCACCGAGTTCAGCGTGACGTATATGCGGTTCTCCTCACAGGGTGCGTCCACATACACATCCTCTATGTGCGGGTCGGTGAGCAGGATCTCGAATATCCCCGCCCCCACCGTGTGCCTGTAGGCGACGGAGCACAGGTCCTCGGTCAGATCCTCGGGGTCCGTACCCTCCGGTATCGAATCCGTCAGCCTTTCCGACATCCCGTCGAGGATGTCCCTTGCCCTCGCCATGACCGAATCCCTGTCCAGACGGCCTCCGGAGCCCCTGTGCCTAACGCGGAGCTCCCCTATCAGATCCATCATCAGCGAGTTCAACCGGTCGTCATATGCGTATTCCTTCGGAACGGCATAGTATTCGGTCTCCCCATCGGGGCAGTTGCCTATCCTCACAGAACAGCGGTCCGTGGTGTAGGATGCGACCGTCTCCGATCCCTCGGTCTCCTCCAGGGCCCAGCAGTCCGCATATGACGGTTTGGACCTGGTGTCCCTCGAGGCCAACCTCCCCACCTGGGGACCGAACTCCCGGGGAACGTATTCCCCCGGAGAGGGTATCCTCCTGGATTCGACGTTCCTGGTATCTATCGATGCGGTCGATGACACGGGAACGGTATCATCCGTGTCCTCGGAGCCGGGTGGATCCCCGTAGACTATGACCCGCGGACATGGTGCGGGTCTCACCGGGAGGAGATGCTCCCTCATTGATCCACCATCCACTGGACGATCTGCTCTAACCTCCTTTCGAGGAGGTCCAGGGCCCTGCGGGTGGATTCGATGCATCCTGTGCACTCCTCCCTTCCCTCCCCACCAGCGTCCAACATGTCCCTGGCGAAACCGATTCCGTCCTCCGGGAAGGTCGCCCATGCCCTCTCCATCACCTTGTACCTGGATGCCCCGCAGCGGGAGCACCTGCCCTTGGGAGGTGATTGTGGTAGGGACCACCTTCTCAGGGAGGAGGCATCCCTCACGGCCCTGCATGCCGGTCCAGAGAGCTCGGTGTCCCTGCCCGTCCTCATGACGACCCTGTCGTGGCCCCCGAGGGTGCACATCCCCCTGACCATGCATCCGATGCACTCACTCGATCCCGGAACGGGTGAGACCTTGCAACCCCTGCAGTCTATCACCATGGCCCCATCCTCCGATGACAGCTCCGGTCCATCCCCATCCTTCTTCCTGGAACCCAGTAGGGTCCCGATGAAATCCTGTTCCATGGATATGTCTGCATTCAGGGGTTTATCAAAGGCTGATGTTGCGGTAATACTACGTTGTGCGGAAGACCTCATCCGCAAGGATAATAACCACAGTCCCGATGGAGTTCCGATTAACGTGGAGATACTGTCACCGGTCGGTTCACCCGACAGTCTTGCCGCCGCCGTGAAGGGCGGATGCGATGCCGTCTATCTGGCGGGGAAGAGTTTCGGAGCACGCGCCTTCGCTGGCAACTTCAGCGACCGCCAGTTGGAGGGAGCCGTCGGATATGCCCATGACAACGGTGTCAAGGTCCATGTGACCGTCAACACCCTGATCAAGAACTCCGAGATGGAGGAGGCCGTTTCGTTCGTCAGGTTCCTGAGGGACATCGGTGCCGATGCGGTCATCGTTCAGGACCTCGGACTCCTGAAGAACCTCTACAACGTCGACATCGCCAAGCATGCCTCCACACAGATGCAGATCCACTCATTGGAGGGACTCAGATGGTGTTCCGAGAACGGTCTCGACCGTGCCGTTCTCGCCAGGGAGCTCACACTGGAGGAGTTGTCCCGCATCGTTCCCGAATCGCCCATAGAGACCGAGGTCTTCATCCAGGGTGCATTGTGCTACTGCATGTCCGGAGGATGCATGCTGTCAAGCTTCATCGGCGGTCGCAGCGGGAACAGGGGTTCCTGTGCACAGCCCTGCAGGAAACGCTATGAGCGTGACGGCAAGGCCGGATACCTGATGAGCTGTGCCGACATCTACGGTATAGACAAGATCGGGGCCCTCAGAGACATAGGCGTCACATCGTTGAAGATAGAGGGACGCATGAGGTCGCCCGCGTACACATACCTCGCATCCAAGGCCTACTCCATGGCGGAGGACGGTATCGGAGGAGAGGAGTACGATGAGACCCTGGAGCTCCTCAGGACGGTTTTCAACAGGGGAATCGGCCACGGATACTTCGATGGAGTGGAATCACCGGTACAATCCCTTTACCCCGACAACAGGGGATTCTTCATAGCCGACGTCAGGATCGAGGACAAGACCATCGTCACCGATTTCGATGAGCCGGTGGGACTGAAGGACGGTCTTTCCATATTCGACGGGGACAGGAAGGTCGGAGGGTTCAAGGTCATGGACCTCCACCCGATCCACGTCCCGTTCAAGATCCCAGACGGCGACTACCAGATCTACCGTACGTACGATCCGCGCATAGACGTCATCAAGAACGAGATCGGCAATACCCCGAAACTCAACGGTGACACACAGAGGCCCGCCGTGAAGCTGAAGTTCGAGAAACAGCCCATCAGGCACTACGATCCCGAGCTGTCCTTCTACATCTCCACCATCAAGAACCTGGAGGCCGCCATGCCGTATGCCAAGAGGGTCTACTTCGACAACATGGACAGGATCGACGAGGCCATGGAGATCTGCGGCAATGGGATCGAGTGCGTGGCGCTCCTGCCCAGGTTCGATGCCGATGACGAGTTCGCCTTCAACGACCGTCCCGTGATGGTCAACAACCCCGCACAGTACAGGGCATGCAAGGGTGCACCCAGGATCTACGGCAGCAACATCCTGAACATGTTCAACTCCTACCTCCCGCTGAACCTCTCTC
>JAEDJU010000168.1 GCA_016296195.1 Candidatus Methanomethylophilaceae archaeon
TTCCAGTCATCCCGAATCGGAATGCCGCTCGTTTTTTCTGCTGGTCATTTTTCATAATGTGATTTACGTTATCACGGATATAAAATAAAAATAGGAATTTTGGAAAGTGTTTGGAGTTACTGGGTCAATGCCCAGACGATGAGTACCGCGCCCAGAAGCAGCATGGAATAAGCACAGATCCAGGTGATCTTGAAGGCTTTCGCCCTCTTCTTAGGATCATCCTTGATCTCGAAGTACTTATCCTCAAGCCACATCTTCGTCACGCGCCTTTCAACCCTTGCTCTTCAGGAACTTGAGACGGATGGTGTTCTCTCTGTCCATCTCTTCGAGACGGAACTTGATGAACCTCTGAGCCTCCTCAAGCTCGGGAATGACCTTGAACTCGAGTGCGTTGACCCTTCTCTTGGTCCTCTCGATCTCGTCGAGGAGCTTCTTCATCGTGGTCTCGATCTCTGCCGCACGGACAAGGGTCACCAGCAACTTCTCGAAGGCCTTGGAGGCCTCCTCGATGTATGCCGATGTGGAGATGACTCCGTAACCCTTGTTGAGCACCGTGCAGCTGGACACGTCGGCCTCGACCTTGGGAACCATCATTCCCATGATGCTCTTGCTGCCGACAGTGACCTTGGGTTCATTCTTCAGGGCGTATGCAGCGCTCTTGACGGCGATCTCACCCTCCACGGCTCTCGCGATTGCGATCTTCTCCATGGCCGTCTCGTAATCGGACACGACGGAGCTGCGCATCTCTCTCGCCTTCTCCATGACCTCGAAGAATTCCATGATGAGACCATCACGTTTCATCTTCATGATCTTGTGTCCGCTCTTGGACAGCTTAATCCTCTTCTTGACGTCAAGGAGGACGGAGCGTGTAGGTGTGATATCGTTCGACGGCATCGTACTCACGCCTTGAGGTACTTCTCGATGTACTTACGGTCGATCCTGGTGAGCTGGTCGAGGTCGAGCGCCTTGAAGATCTCCCAAGCGATGTCGAGAGTCTCCTCGATCGAACGGTCCTCATCCAGACCCTGGCGGACGATCCTGTCCTCGAAGATGTCTGCGAAGTCGAGGAGTTTCTGGTCCTTTGCGGACAGGGACTCCTTACCGACGATCGCGACGAGTCCACGGAGATCCTTACCCTCTGCGTATGCCGCATAGAGCTGATCGGAGACCGCCTTGTGGTCATCACGGGTCTTGCCTGCTCCGGTTCCTCCTCCCATCAGCCTGCTGAGAGAGGACGAAACGTTGACCGGCGGATAGATACCGTTCCTGTGGAGCTCCCTGGACATAACGATCTGACCCTCGGTGATGTATCCGGAGAGGTCGGGGATCGGGTGGGTGATATCGTCACCGGGCATGGACAGGATGGGGATCTGAGTGACGGATCCCTTCTTGCCCTTGATACGTCCTGCACGCTCGTACAGCTCTGCGAGGTCCGAGTACATGTAACCGGGGTAACCGCGCCTTCCAGGCACCTCTTCCCTTGCTGCACCGACCTGACGGAGTGCCTCACAGTAGTTGGTGACATCGGTCATGATGACCAGGACGTGCATTCCAAGCTCGAATGCGAGGTACTCTGCGGTGGTGAGACCGAGACGGGGTGTGGAGATACGCTCGACTGCGGGGTCGTCTGCCAGGTTGAGGAAGACGACAGCGTTCTTCAGTGCACCGGTTCTCTCGAACTCCTTCATGAAGGTGTGCTTCTCCTCGTTGGTGATTCCCATTGCGATGAAGACCACAGCGAAATCCTCGTCGGATCCGCGTACCTTCGCCTGCCTTGCGATCTGCAGAGCAAGCTCGTTGTGGGGAAGTCCGGATGCGGAGAAGATAGGCAGCTTCTGTCCCCTGACGAGAGTGTTCATTCCGTCGATGGTGGAGATACCGGTCTGAATGAAATCAGAGGGGCTGTCCCTTGCCCAGGGGTTGATAGCTGCTCCGTTGATGTCGAGCTTCTTCTCGGGGGAGATTGCGGGTCCGCCGTCGAGGGGCTGTCCGGATCCAGAGAGGATCCTTCCGAGCATGTCCTTCGAAACGGGCATCTTCATGGTCTCGCCGAGGAACTTGACTGTTGCGTCCCTGTCGATACCGGAGGTTCCCTCGAAGATCTGAACGACGACGACGTCGTCGGAGGAATCGAGGACCTGTCCCCTCTTCATCGTTCCGTCAGAGAGCCTGACACTGACGAGTTCCTGGTAACCGATAGGCTCTGTCTTCTCGACGAAGACCAGAGGTCCTGCGATCTGAGTGACTGTCTTGTACTCTTTGGAAACTTCTGCCATATTTATGCCCCCAACTCCTTGAACTGAGCGTCGAACTCCTTGTCGACCGCCTCGAGCTCTTCATCGATGTTCTCTTCGAACTTGGCCCTTGCGAACCTCTGCTTGGCGGGGATCGCCATGATCTTGTCGATGGTCGCTCCTGCGAGGAGTGCCTTGTCGGCAAGGTCGGAGAACTTCTTGATCAGGGTCAGCATCTTGAACTGCCTGGGAAGCGGGCAGTACATATCAACGGGGTGGTACGCGTTCTGCTGGAGGAAGACCTCACGGATAAGCTTGGAGACCTCGAGGGTGACCTTCTTGTCCTCGGACAGTGCGTCGGATCCGACCAGCTGGACGATCTCCTGGAGCTCGGACTCCTTCTGTAGGGTCTGCATGGCCCACTCCCTCAGTGCGGGGAAGGATGCGTCGACGTTGGTTGCATACCAGTCCTTGAGCTGCTTGTCGTACAGGGTGTACGATGTGAGCCAGTTGATGGTGGGGAAGTGCCTCCTCTCCCTCAGCTTGGTATCGAGTGCCCAGAAGACACGGACGATACGGAGGGTGTTCTGGGAGACGGGCTCGGAGATATCTCCTCCGGGCGGGGAAACCGCTCCGATAACGGAGATGGAACCGTCAAGTCCGGACAGGGACTTTCCGATGCAAGCACGCTCGTAGAACTCGGAGAGCCTTCCTGCGAGGTACGCGGGGTAACCTTCCTCTCCGGGCATCTCTTCGAGCCTGGAGGAGATCTCCCTCATAGCCTCTGCCCACCTGGAGGTGGAGTCTGCCATGAGAGCGACGTTGTATCCCATGTCCCTGAAGTACTCTGCGATGGTCATTCCGGTGTAAACGGAAGCCTCTCTTGCAGCGACAGGCATGTTGGAGGTGTTCGCGATGAGGACGGTCCTGTTCATCAGGGGGTTACCGGTCTTGGGGTCGGTAAGCTCGGGGAACTCGGTAAGAACCTCGGTCATCTCGTTTCCACGCTCTCCGCATCCGATGTAGAC
>JAEDJU010000169.1 GCA_016296195.1 Candidatus Methanomethylophilaceae archaeon
ACCACGCTGGTGGGAAGGCTGAAGCATCTCTCCGCGAAGGGTGTGGATCCTAACGAGATATTGGTGATATCCCTCACCAACGCGAGTGTGGACGACCTGAAGAGGAAGATCTCCTCGGAGATACCGGGTTTCCGTCCGGATGTGATGACTATACATGCGCTGGGGAACAGGATCCTCAGGAAGAGGCCCATGGTGGGTGCCGAGAGATCCGAGCTTCTGGGGAGGATCATCAACGATCTGGTGCAGATCGACAGGAAAGCCTCCAGGGCTCTGATGGAGCAGGTGGACGCCATGAGGAAGTCGGGAGCATCCGACCTCTCATACAGCGGTGCGCCGATCAGGAACAAGGGCCTCCGCACGATGGCCGACGCCCTATTCGAGGGAAGGATCGGATTCAACTACAATCCTCCCAGTTACAAAGGACAGGATCCCATCCCGGCTTTCCTGGAGGTGGATGACGGGAAGGGGCACAGGTTCAAGCTGTACTCCGATGACCCTCCCGCCATGGCCGCATCCAAGGACGCGGCCTCATCATGGGAATACCTCCTGTCGAGGAACCTGAACATGGAGAGGTTGAACGCCAACGACCTCGCCTCGGAGGTGCTGAGATGCTGGGGAAACCGCATCCCCGATGCCATTGGCGCCGTCATCTCACGCTGTAAGACGTCGATGATGACCGTCCACGACCTCCTGAAGAGGAACGAATCCAACCCTCCAAACACCAGGGCATCCGTCGAGGACAGACTCTACCTTGTGGATAGGGTGTGGGACCTCTACACCCTGGAATGCATAGACAGGAAACTGTCAGATTACGATGACATGGTCATCCAGAGCGCCCAGGCGGTCAGGAACGGCTGCGACATGGGGAAGATGTACACCCACGTGCTGATCGACGAGTACCAGGATGTCTCCAAAGTTCTGGTGGACCTGGTCATGGAGATGCGCAGGAGGATGGGGTTCGACCTGTTCTGCGTGGGAGATGACTGGCAGAGCATCTACGGCTTCTCCGGAGGGGATGTCTGGCAGATGGTGGAGTTCGGAAGGATATGGGGACCATTCGGAAAGGTGAACGAGCACAGGATCGAAAGGACCTACAGGTCACCGCAACAGATTGTGGACATCGCCTCCAAATTCATCAGGAAGAACCAGACCCAGCTGAGGAAGGATATCAAGGGAGTGTACTCCCAGGGGATACCTCCGATACAGCTGCTCCCATGTTCCTCGGACAAGGACATCCCGAGGATGATAGCCAACAGGCTGGAGAACCTGGATCCCAACGAGGATGTGTTCGTCATCGGCAGGACCAGGAACGATGTGTACGCTCTGGGGAACGGATATGGACAGTTCCTCTTCTCCACCGCGAAGGAATCCGGTTCCATAGAGGTCACATTCAGGACGTGGGATGAGGACATATCCGATTGGAGGGAGGACAGGAAGCTGAGGTTCCTGACAGCGCATTCCTCCAAAGGGTTGGAGGCGGACAACGTCTTCGTGCTTGCCGACAGGGAGCACGGGGGATTCCCCTCGCAGACATCCGATGACATCTCCGACCTGTTCCCGGTGAGGGATGAGGGGATCCCGTTCGCCGAGGAGAGAAGGGTGTTCTACGTGGCGATCACCAGATCGAGGAAAAGGTTGTTCCTGGTGAACATGATGGACGAGGACCGCTACGCGATGGACTCCACCGGAGCGTTCATGTCGGAATTGATAAAGGACAACAGTCCGATCCTCAGCAAGAGCACCGTCACATGCAGCGAGTGCCTCGGACCGATGAGGGTGGTTAGGATGGGTGGACGCAGGTTCTACGGATGCTGCGACTACCCATCATGCAGATGCACCAAACCGTTCTACGGGTTCTGAACCTCATCTCAACTCGGCGAGTATCTGATCGAGTTTCGCGGAGACCTGCTGGATCTTCTCGGAATCACCCTGCTCGCTCTCCAGATACCTCTGGACACGGGCGAGCTTCTGCCAGAGCTTCCCCTTGTCGGTGAGTGAGTAGAGCATGATCAGTTTGCCCTTGGTTGTGTAGCTCACCTCGATGAGTCCCTGGGCCTCCAGGACCTCCATGAGGCGCCTTATCCTGCCCTGGTCTCCGATGCATTCCTTGAGATCGGTCTGTGTCACAGTGCCCTTCTCGGCCACGAGGTCCATGGCTTTGGAGAGGAACAGTTCGTTGCTGACTCTACTTGCGACCATAGTTGAAACAGATAATCTATGTAGAAAAAGGTTGATGTTGTTAATCATAGATACTAAATGTGTCACGTTATAGTTTTTATTTCTGTATCCATAATTCTTAGAACTGAATACCATGGATTCCAAACTGTATGCCGGCATAAGGAAGGTGGCACCGTTGGCCGCTGTGATGGTGGTCATCGGATCCGCCGTCGGGTACGCGTGGGTCCAGAACGGGAACTCGCTGGACTTCTCGGAGACAGACTACAAGATAGTCATCTCCGGATCGATGGACGGGGAGCCCAGGGACCAGTACGACATACCCACGATACCGGTGGGCAGCATGGTGTTCATCCACAAGGTCCCGTCAGGCGACGGTGCCGAGAGCTTCTACGCATCCCTCCAGGTGGGGGATGTGCTCACCTTCGACTACTCCCATCCCGTGTCCCACGAGGACATGGTGGTGACCCACAGGATCATCTCCATATCCGAGTCGGACAGGGTGTACACGTACACACTGAAGGGTGATTCCATCGCGGACGACCCGACCAACGGGTCCGTCCAGGTGGTGACTTCCACCAGCGGTGATGTGATCGGGAAGGTCGTGGGGGTGGCACCGTGGCTGGGCCAGCTTGTGGTGTTCCTGTCCACTTGGACGGGGAAGTTCTGCCTCATCATCGTCCCCTGTCTGATACTGATAGGTTCCGAGGTCGTCAGCATCGTCAGGACCGTTAGGGCGGATGGGAAAGATGATGAGGAGGCGGTGGAGGAGGGGACATCGGAGGATCCGACCGGGTCTGATACGGTCGAGGTCGCATTCACCGACAAGGTGGAGAGGATCGATGTCTCCGAGGACGGATTGTTCAGGAGGTCGATTTGAATGGCATCCGGAAAAGGCCGTCTGTGGGTGACGGCCATCATCGCGGTGGCCGTTGTTTTGATAGTGGCGGTCATCGTACTGTACCCGCATGAGACTACCGTGCTGACGGAGGGTGACGGGAAGGTCACCCCTTCAGGAAACACGGAGATGAGGTTCACCGAGACGCTTCACCTGGAGATCGTTCCTGGGGAAGATACCGTTGCGTA
>JAEDJU010000170.1 GCA_016296195.1 Candidatus Methanomethylophilaceae archaeon
TCTGAAGAGGGGTCCGGATAACCATCGAAGATTTTGAACTCACTGAGTTCACAATGTTTTGTAGTTTTACTTTAGTTGAGATAGGGATAATTGTTCGGATTTGAAGTCTTATCGTATCGGTGGTCTGCTCTTCTCATTCTCCATGAAACGCTCGATGATCGTGCGATCAGTGCAGAGTTTGAGTTGATTTCTTACTTTGTAGCCCCCTTCTATCTCATACTTCTCGAAGGCTTTCTCCATGTTGGCGACAGCTTCTGGTGGATCAAGAATGAGGTCTTCGAAGAATGACTGTGTTGCCATATCTCTCACCATCATAGATGTATCATATAGATATGAAACTTTTCACCATCTATCATGAAGGGAGATTTTTGGTTCACCTGTCTGTATGATTGTTCATAACATTCGGTATGCGTGTTCTCATGGGATACATAAAAGATGTTCACATCATATCGGAGATTTTGAACTCACTGAGTTCACAATGTTTTCGTAGGTTACAGTCGGTCAACAAGACGAAAAACGATGGAACAAAAGACTGGTGATTGGGAAAAGGAAAGGGGCAGGCACAGCCCGCCCCATTATGATCAGCGCCTGCCGATGGTCTCCTGACCCCTCATGTAGGGCCTGAGGACCTCGGGAATGGTGACGGTTCCATCCTTGTTCTGGTAGTTCTCGAGGATGGCGACCATTGTCCTGGGCAGTGCGAGACCGGATCCGTTCAGGGTGTGGACGAACTCGCTCTTCAGGTGGGGCTCGGGCCTGTACTTGATCCTTGCCCTCCTTGCCTGGAAGTCGGTGAAGTTCGAACAGGAGGAGGCCTCCAACCAGGCATCCTTTCCGGGTGCGTACAGCTCCAGGTCGTAGCACTTGGAGCATGAGAAGCTCATGTCCCCGGTGCACAGCAGGAGGACCCTGTAGGGGAGTCCCAGTCCGGTGATGAGGTCCTCGGCGTTCTGCCTCAGCTCCTCAAGCCTGGCGTAGGAGTTCTCGGGCAGGACGAAGTTGACCATCTCGACCTTGTTGAACTCGTGGACCCTGATGATACCCTTGGTGTCTGCGTGCTTTCCGACCTCCCTCCTGAACGAGGGGAGGTAAGCGGTGTAGTAGATGGGCAGCTGCTCCTTCTCGAGGATCTCGTCCTGGAGCAGGTTGGTGATGGGGACCTCCGCGGTGGGGTTCAGGAACATGTCGTCCCTCTCGAGGTAGTACATGTCGTCCTTCAGGTTGGGGTACTGACCGGTTCCGATGACCGCGTTCTTGTTGACCACGACAGGGGGGAACAGCTCGGTGTATCCCTGGTCCTGGTGGGTGTCCAGGAAGTAGTTGATGAGCGCCCTCTCGAGCCTGGCTCCATCGCCTTTCAGGCAGTAGAACCCGCTTCCGGCGACCTTCGTACCTCTCTCGAAGTCGATGATGTCCAGGTCCTCGGCGATCTCCCAGTGCTCCTTGGGCTTGAAGTCGAAGACCCTCTTCTCCCCTTTCTCGTAGACCACGACGTTGTCGTGCTCGTCCTTTCCGATGGGGACGGACTCGTGGGGGATGTTGGGGATGTTCAGGACGCAGTCCTGCCTGATCTCCTCCAGCTCGGCCATCCTCTCGTCGTTGGCCTTCACCTTCTCGGACACCTCGCGCATCTCGGCGATCCTGGCATCCTTCTCCTCGCCCTTGGGCATCTTGGAGATCTGCAGGGAGACCTCGTTCCTGACCTTCCTGAGGCGGTTGTTCTCATCCGTCAGCGACCTCCACTCGGAGTCGGCGGCGAGGAACCTGTCGAGGATCTCCTCGTCCTTGTTCCTGTTCCTAAGCATTGTCCTGATCATATCAGGATTCGATCTGATGACATTGACGTCGAGCATTGTATCACGGCTCAGAACTTCTTCTGGGAGAGTGAGGTCCAGGTCCTCTTGTCTGTGAGCACTATCACACCGCCGCGGACGTCCACCGCCACCGCTCCGGTGGCCTCCTCTATGGCTGTGGCCGCGTCCTTGGCACCGTCGTCCGAGTTGGACAGCACCTTGACCTTGATCAGACGGTTCTTCTTGAGCTGGTTGGTTATCTCGTCGTAGAGTCCCTGGTCAAGACCGTCCTTTCCGATATGCACTGTCGGATTGAGTTCGTTGGCCCTCCTCATGAGTTCCTTCCTTGCATCCTTCTCCGTCATGTTCTCTGCTCCTCCAGGTACGGTTTACGCCGTACGGTTCCGCACGACCCGCATGTCACGCACACCTTGTGGTTCGATAGTCTCACGGTGCATGTCAGTCCGGGCATCATCGGGAGGAGGCATTCCTTGCAGTACCTCCATTCCCTGGGGATCCCGGTGCGGGTCTTCATGCCGATGCGCCTGGCCAGGTCCACGTACCTGCGTGCCCTGTCCTCCCTGCCGTCCCTGACGGCCTGTTCGGAGAGTGCCATCAACCTCGCTATGCGGTCCGCTCCTATCCTGGATACGTCCTTCTGCGAGATGCGCCTCTTCGACATGTGTGCTCCATGTCGTCCGACTGCAGGGGTCCTATTAAAATTATTCGCGGTACCTTATATCACGGGCGCGAGGGAACGGAGGAAGTCGGCGATCTCCCTCTCCTCGCCTTCGAACTCATCCTCCGATTCGAAGTAGGTCTCCCAGAGGAAGGCGAAGTACTCGTGGTATGCGACGACGCAGCCGTCCCAGGTGGGTTTGGAGATGTCCATGCCGAGGTCTGCTGTGAAGAGGTGCCAGTTGCCGTTCCTGTCCACGGAGGGTTCGGCGACCACAGGGTTGAGGAGGACGATGTCCCTGTCGTGGGTGACGATGCGGTGGAACTTCACCGTGGGGAAGGTGTAGCATCCGTTGGCGTTCCTGATCTCGGTGATTTCTGAATTCTTGTCCCTGACAACGGTGCCGGTGACTATGACGGGTCCGGCGGAGGCGAAGGCTGGGATGTCCGAGGGTGCGATGTTGCTGCCGAAGGTGATGGGGATCGCGTTCTCTCCGTTGGAGATGACCCAGCGGTTCTTCTTCACCTGGTCCCTGGAGATGGTTCCGATGACGGCGGCAGCGACGGATGAGACATCGGCCTCGGCGTACTGCATGAGCTTGTCCCTGTCGAGTCCTTTGAATTCACCCGTCTTTCCGTCGTTCCCGTAGACGAGCGTGAATCCCTTTATGTGGTCGGAGAGGTCGATGAGGTCCTTGGCGATCTCCTTCCTTCCGAGGGGTTCGGGGAAGTTGTCTGTCATCCAGGTCCCTATCGCTCCTGTGCCCAGGAAGTCCAGTGTCTCGGAGA
>JAEDJU010000018.1 GCA_016296195.1 Candidatus Methanomethylophilaceae archaeon
CTCGAAGGTCTCGCCCTCACGCAGGCCGACACGGGCCATACGGACATCCGGACTCGCATCGAGATAGATCTTGAACGCGGGGATGCCGTTGCGGGAGAGCATGTAGGCGGAAAGTCTTGATTCAAGAATGATGTCCTCGTTGGCCCTCGCGATGTCAAGGATCCTTGAGTCGATCATCTTGTCGATGGAGGGGTCCTGCTCGGCGATGGCGCCGAGCTCCCCCAAGGTCAGGTTTTTCTCCGCAGCAAGCTGACGGAAGATCTTCCCGAAGACAACCGCTTCGAGACCGAGCTTCTCGGACAGCTTGCTGCAGGCGGTCGTCTTCCCGGATCCGGGAGGACCGCTGATGGTTATTCTCATTCGATCTCAGCCCTTTTGACTTCCCTGTCGAGCTCCGCGAGGTGCCTTCTGAGGAAGATGAACCTGATCAGTCTGTTCTCGATCTGTCCGATAGGAAGGCTAACCATGGTGTAGATGACGATCCACACAGGGAAGAATCCTATCAGGAGTGTGTTCAGGTCGACGGTTCCCCAGGGAAGAGCGACATGGGTGAGAGCGATCATCTCCTCCGTATTGAAGTAGACGGCCCCCTCGCCTGTCTGGAGGAAGAACCAAACCCATGCGTACACGGGGATGATGAAGAGCATGGTTATGGGCATGACCTTCATCTGCTTGGTGCTGGCCTCCATGGACATGGCCATCATCTGGGGCTGCTGCTCCTGGAGTTTCTTCATCTTGAAGAGATTGTTCTCAATCCTAGCCTGACGGAACTCCTTGTTGAAATCGCTCTGAATCTGCTGACTCTTTGCCATCTCAATGGGGTCGGACATCACGCTGCGGATGATTGTACTGACCGTGATCATCACCAAACCGGCGATGACCAGGGTCAGCACGGGGTACTGCCCATCGAAGGCGATGTACCTGAATACCACATCCAGTGCCTGTCCGATCTGCGACCTGAACGACATGACGATCATCATGATGACGAGCGTCAGCATCATTCCGATCATCGTTTTGTTCGACATCGGAGGTGCCTGTTGCTGCACCTGTTGCATACTCTGCGGGCTTCCTGGATTTGGCATTTACTTACTCTCCTCCACCGAAGAATCCCCTCATCACGGGGTTCATCTCCATCATCTGCTCGCGGCCGATGGCCTCGTACAGGTGGATCAGGATTCCGACTGTCAGCAGAACTCCGGTTCCGCTTGCGTTTCCGGTAGTTCCAATCATGTCTGCGAATGCTGCGAGGGCTCCGACGAGTGCTCCCGAGAGGATCGTGATCGTGGGGATGTATCTCTCCAGGACACGCTTCAGGACACGGGGGTCACGGCGGAATCCAGGCATCTGCATACCGCTCCTCTGGATCTGGTTGGCGACAGCCTCGGGACCGAGGTTGGTGGTCTCCACCCAGAACTTGGCGAACAGGATCGATCCCATGACCATCACGCTGAAGTAGACGGCCACATGAGCGAGGTTCTGAACCACGCTGTGTCCGTTACCATAGTTGGTGGGGTCGAGGATCGGCATCAGCCAGGTGGTCAGTCCCTGCGGGGCCGACAGGTACCAGGCGATACCTCCTGCGGCTGTGGTCGATCCATCCTCGAAGTATCCGATCGAGGAGTTTCCTCCGATGAGCGGGATACTGCTGAGGAAGTCATTGCTGTACAGCAGCAGGGCGGTCATGCTCACGATTGCGAGCAGTGCGGACATCAGGATGACAGGGATGTTGCTTGCGTACATCAGCTTGATCGGGTAACGTCCCCTTGCACCCCTTGCATTTCCATGCGAGAGGGGGAGTTCGATACGGGTCGACTCCAGGTAGGCGACGAAGGCGAAGATCACCAGCGTACCAACCAGCGCGATTATGGGGTTGGGCGAACCCAGGAACAGGCTTTCGTATCCACCCTGCGCCATCTGTTCGGGCGACATGGTGAAGACATAGTACAGCGCACGGGGGATGGTTCCTCCGGGCGGATTCTCCAAGCTCATGGCGGAGTTGATGTCGATCGGATTCCAGTTGAGGGCTCCGGTGAACAGCGCCTGCGCCACACCTGCGGCGATGAACAGTGAGATACCGCTTCCGATACCCCACTTGGACACCACCTCATCCATCATGAAGATGATGTAGGACCCTGCGAAGAGCTGAAGGATCAGCAACAGCTTGGCTCCGGCACCTCCGAGGAGGTCGGTGGCTGCGCTCGAGGGGACCAGGTATCCGAATACCTGGGGGATAGCCTCGAACAGGATCATCACGATGACCAACAGCTTCAGCACAGACTGATAGCATGCCTTGTCCTCGCGCTTCCCAAGGTCCAGTTTGATGATTTTTGCACCGACGAACAGCTGCATTATGATTGAAGCTGTGACGATCGGTCCGATACCGAGTTGCAGTAGCGATCCGGAAGCTCCTGCCATGATGGTTCTATATTGTGCGAACAGATCCAACGATTCGGACTGGTCCAAACCGTAGAGATACACATTGGTCATCACGAAATAGACGACCAACACGACTATGACCCACATCATTTTGGTCCTGAAGTGCACGTGCCCTTCAGGCCTCTTGACGGAGGGGAGCCTGTCGGACAAGGGTTTCAACTTGTACAACAGGCTAGGTGTTTCTTCCATCCCAATCTACTCTCCCGATACGTTTACTCAACGACGGAACCGCCGACGGCCTCGATCTTGGAACGGGCCTTCTCGGAGGCATCTGCGACAGTCACATTGACCTTGATGTCGATGTTTCCGCTGCCGAGGAGTTTGTCGATGCCAGCCTCGGTGAGGTTGACGTTGTAAACGTCGCCCTCTTTGGAGGCGAATCCCATCGAAACGAACCTCTCGACCTGCTCGCCGAGCTCTCCGACGTTGAGGGTGCGGTTGGCCTCGACCATGCACTGGGGTCTCTTGAAGCCGTGGCGACCGAAGTGGTCCCTGTCGTACTTCAGCATACCGATTTTACCGGTCTTTCCCAGTCCGGCCTGACCGTGTCCGCCGATGATACCTGCTCCACGTCCGGATTTCTTTCCACGTCCGTGGGTCCTGTATCCCCTGAATTTCTTTGTTCTGCTAGGCATTTCTCACACCTCAGAGCATCCTGTTGATGAGGTCGTTGATCGCTGCGCCCCTGTATCCGAGAGCTCCGCCGTTCTGGTACGAGCGCTTGTTGCCCTCGTATCCCTTCACGGGCGGGTGCAGGCGGAAGACGGGCTTGGCTGCCTCGACATCCCTCATCTTGTAGTTGTTCTCAATGATGGCCTTGGCCATCTCATCGACGGAGGCGAACTCGGACTTCTCCTTGAGGTAGTCGTCGGTGATGTCCTTGTCTCCAGCGAGCTTTCCGCGTGCGCGGATCAGTGCTGCGAGGGTGGCCTCATCGACCTCTCCCCAGGTGCAGTAGTCCTTGACGACCTGGAGCATTCCCTTGGTCGAGTCGTTCTCGGGAACGATGACGCAGTGGTTGACCCTGGTGAGTCCCAGGAGTCCCATGGTGTACTCGATGTCACGGTTGACATCGGGCTGTCCACGAACACGGATAACAGCGTATGTCATCTTCACTCCTCCTGGGCGTCGACGTCGGTCTCGGCATAGTTGATTCCGGTGGGTCCGGAGACGATGTTCAGGTTCTTCGCCTGCTCGTCTGTGACCCTCATGCGGGAGGTCATCTTGAGTGCCTCGAAGGTCGCCATAGCGTAGTTGACCTTGGTCTTGGTGTTTCCTCTGGCGAAACCCCATGCATCACGGACACCGGCAAGGGTCAGCAGACTCTTGGCGACATCTCCGACAGCCAGGGACACTCCGCGGGGTGCGGGTTTCAGGCTGACGGTGACGGATCCGGTGGATCCGATGACCTCGAAGGGGAGACTGTGGGGCTGGCCGCATCCGCACTGCCAGGATCCGCATCCTCTCTTGATCTCGATCATGTTGAGTTTCGCGTTGTCGATGGCCTTCTTGATGGAAGGTCCGACTTCCTTTCCTTTTGCTCTTCCGATTCCGATGAATCCATCGCCGTTTCCGACGATGCATGTGACGGCGAACCTGACCCTCCTACCGGAATCGGTCATCCTCTGGACCATGTTGAGGTCGATGACCTCATCTTTCAGGTCGGGGAGGAGGATGTCCACGATCTCGGGCTCGCGGAGGGGCAGTTTGGTTGCCAGTGCGTCGCTCATGGTGGTGATCTCACCGTTGAGGACCATCTGTCCGAGTCTTGTCTTGGGGACCCAGTCAGCCATTTTACTCAGCCTCCATCTTCTCTTTGAGGCTGTTCACTGCAGCCTCGATGCCTTCATCGATGTGCTTTCCGAGGATCCTGTCCTCATCGGGGAGGACATCCTCGCCGTGGGGGACCTCGAGGCCTGCATCGGTCATTCCGGCGACGGTTGCGAAGAGGACTCCGCCGTACTGCACGGTCTGCATTCCGATGTCCAGGACTGCATACTCGATTCCTGCTTTGATTGCTTTCTTTCCGGCAAGGTATCCGACGAGGTACGCTGCGGGGATGGAGGAGCAAGAGTACTCCCATCCAAGGGCCTTCAGCTCCCTGGTGCTCGCTGCTGCGAGGACCTTGTCACCCTCCATGTCGAACTCTGCGAACTGGATGGTGATGTTCTTGTTGGATCTCCTGACGATTGCCCTGGCCTCCCTCGCTGCGAGGAGCTTGCGGCGGGCGTAGTAGTCTGTGCGGTTCTCTCTTCTTCTGCGGAACGCGACTTTGTATCTAGGTCCTGTTGCCATCAGATCTCCTCCTTGAGGTGTCCGGCAGCGATCATGTGCTGCCTAAGGTGCCTGCGGGACTTGAACAGTCCTCCCTTGGCCTTCCTGTAGTAAAGCCTGTAGACGGAGGGGGTGATCTTGCCCTCGGCCCTGAGGGTCTTGAGCTCGTCACGGATGGGCCTGATGGTTGCCATCCAGCGCTCCTTGTCACGGACACGGGCGTTGGCGGTTCCCTTCCTGGATCCGGGTCCTTTCCTCTTTCCGTTGGCCTTCTGGCCGGCTACGTATCTGATCCTTGCCTTGGAGGTTCCGTTCTTCGCCTTGGCCTTGATGAGGCCGGATGCGATTGCGGTACGGATGTCTGCGCGGGTGATGCACTCCTCGACCTCGTCGAGTTTGTCGGGGTTCATCCAAACCCTGTTCTCACCGCACTTCAGGATCTCTGCGGCCATCCTTCTCTGGTTTCTCAGGTCTGCCATGGTCACACCATCCTGTTGAGGACCCTGATTCCGAGCTCGTCGGCCCTGTCCTCGATTGCCATCCTCTTCTTCGTTCCAACGGTTCCGCCGATGCGGACAGCCTGCTTCTTGGGGTCGATACCCTCGAGTCCGTCCACGTTGTAGACCAGGACCTCCTCGAATCCGGAGGGGTGCAGGTCCCTTGCCGCGACGGGTCCGCGGAATCCGACGTCCACCATGGGCGGGCGCCTCTTGAGCTGTCTCTTCATCTTGGAGTGGATTCCCTTGGGTTTCCTCCACTTCTCACCGAGCTTGGAGTATCTGAACCACTCCTGCCTCTTGAAAGCGGGCCTCCTTCCGGAGATCATTGCCCTCTTGGCGAGTGCGTCTGCGGTCTCATCATCGAGCTCGGGCTTTGCCTTCACGACGTACTGCTGCTCGGAGGCCTCGACGACCTCGGCTGCTGCCTCTGCGGGGGCGGCGTCTGCGACGTCCTCCTCTGCAAGTGCGGCCTTCCATGCGGCAACGGTCTTGGGTCCGACTCCGGAGAGTGCCTTGATGACCTCTTTGACCTTCGCATCGTCGTTGATCGCCTCGGCGAGCTCGGGCACGGAAGTGATCCCGATCCCTGCGAGCTCCTCGACATTCTTGTCTTTCAGACCCTGGAGGTCTGTGAGTGCTTTCACGGTCATTCTTTCACCTTGTGCGATTTCTGGACGATGTAGATTCCGTCCTGGAAGGTCCTCTTGTCGAATCCGAGCCTGGAGGTTGCCCTCTCGAGGTTGGCTGCTGTCTGACCGCAGGCCTCGATGTCGATTCCCTCTACGGTGACATCTGCTCCGTTGACTTTGACTGTGCATCCCTTCATGATGTTTGCATAACGGGGTGCATGTCCTCCCATGTAGTTGTTGATCTCAACGCGGTCACCCTTGACGGTAACTTTCATCGGGAAGTGGGAGAACACGATTTTAAGGTGGTAGGTGAAACCGACGGTCACTCCCTTGATCATGTTGTTGATGTGGGCGACGTAGGTTCCGACCATTGCCTTATCTTTGATTCTCGGGTACTCGCAGCTGACGCTGACTTCTCCTTCTCCGACGGCAATATCTATGCCAGGGTGCGCGAAGTTTCTGCTCAATTCTCCCTTAGGTCCTTTGACCTTCATTATGCCCGCATCGTAGGACACGGACACTGCACCGGGGATAGCGATGGTGCTTTCGATTTTCCCTGCTATTGTCATCTATATTCCTCAGTAAACATATGCCAGCAGTTTTCCGCCGATACCGAGCTCTTTAGCACGGTCCTGCGTGATCACACCGGCGGTGGTCGTCATGATGAGGAGTCCGAAGTCCTGGGCGGGGAGGAACCTCGCCTCGAACTTCTCGACATCCGTCACCTTGACGGAATACCTGGGTTTGATTACTCCGCAGTCGTTGATTGCTCCGTCGAGCATGACGCGGAATTTTCCGGCCTTTCCGTCCTCGACGTACTCGAACTGGCTAATATATCCTTTGTCCTGCATAACCTTCAGCACACGGCCGATGAGTTTGGAGGAGGGCTGGATGATGCACTCGCTCTTTCCGTTGAGGGCTGCATTTTTGATAACGCACATTGCGTCATTGAGTGGATCGCTCTGCATTTATGACACCTCACGAATACTTCTTGAATCCGAGCTCGGGAGCCATATCCCTGAAGCACTGGCGGCACAGGTGCATCCCGTACCTCCTGATGATTCCTCTCCTGCGTCCGCAACGGGTGCAGCCGACAGATCTTCCGAACTGCTTCTTGGGCTTCATTCGACCACCTCAACCTCAAATTTGTCTTTCATGAACTGGATTGCCTCATCGCGGCAGACGCGGTGGGACTTGGGGACCCTCCTTCTGAGGAGTGCCCTCTGTGTGATCCTGTTTCCAGGCCTCCTGAGGACAACACTGATGTCCATTCCGAAGATTCCGATCTCGGGGTCGTACTTCATTCCCTCGAAGTCGGTGTAATCGGAGATACCGAAGGACATGTTTCCCTCGGGATCGAAGGAGTACACGGGGACGCGCATCTCCCTGATGACGAGTGCCTTCCTGACGAAGTCCTCTGCAACATCTCCCCTGAGGGTGACCTTGCATCCGAGGGGCATTCCCTGACGGATTCCGAGGTCCCTGTTGACGGTCTTGGAGATCGTCTCGACGGGCTTCTGACCGGTGACCATCTCAAGGACCTTCTCTGCCTTGACGAGTCTCTCTCCGGCCTCTCCGACTCCGATGTTGACGACGACCTTCTCCACGTGGAGGTCTCTCATTCCGCTCATTCGGATGCCTCCGGGAGTTTGACAGCGGACTGGGCTGCTCCGATGACGAAGCAGTTGTCGACGACTGTCTGTGTTCCGTCTGTGAAGATGACAAGGTTGGATGCGGATCCACGGACGATCTCGACCTCTTTGACGGTCTTGATGCTTCCGCTGTGTGCTCCCTCCTTGATCAGGACGGTGTTTCCGGCTGCGAGTGCGTAGTGGTCCAGGATGGACTGTCCCTCGAAGGCAACCTTCAGGGAGTCTCCGCACTTGTAGTCGTTCTTGTCGAGCAGGATGTTCCTTCCGCCGCTGAGGTTCAGCTGGATCTTTCCGCCTTTGACGACGGTCTTGTCCTGGATCTTGCAGATCTCCCAGGCGGCCTCATCAGCGTCGATGGGGACGAGTGTGAGCTTTCCCTTGTCGGTGATGAGCATCCTGTAGTTCAGGTTCATCTTGGGGATGCTGATGACATCCATGAATCCGACGGGTGCCTTGGGGTTCTTGACGGCCTTGCCGTCGACGAACATCTCGCGGTTTCCGATGATTCTCTTAGCCTCTCTGGCGGTGTCACATGCTCCGACCATGTCCCTGAGGACGGTCACTGCGGACATTGAGTCCTCGATGGAGTGTGCTCCGGCAGACTGCTTGGTGACCCAGATACTTACCTTCCTCTTCAGGGGCCAGGTCCTGGGTGCTGCCAGTCTCTTCATGTGGTCGCTCATTCTTTAGCCTCCTTTTTCTTGGACAGGGCATCCACCCTCCAGGGGTCCTCAGTGTTCAGCTTTGTGATCACGAGGTTGGATGCGTGGACGGGGCGCTCGGTGGCGGTTCCGTCCGCCTGGTTGATCGTGACTCCCTCGATGGAGACGCGACCGGTCTTGGTGTAGACCTCGAGGACCTTTCCCTCGATGTTCTTGATGTCCTGGTTTCCGCGGACGACGATGACGGTGTCTCCCTTGCAGACCCTTGCGCTGCGGACTCCGTATTTCTCGCGGAGCTCGTTGCTCAGGTGTGCGGAGAGCATCTTCCTCTTGACGTGTGCGGATGCGTTGGCCTGGTTCTTCCTCTGGACCCTTGCTTTGCTGCTTGCCATATCTCACACCTCACACGATTGTGTTGGCTGTCGCGGACACACGGGGCCACCTCTCGGCTGCCTCCCTTGCGACGGGGCCTTTGATGTCTGTTCCCTTGGTCTCTCCGGTCTCGGTGGTGATGACCGCCGCGTTGTCCTCGAAGTAGACCATGGTTCCGTCGGGCCTCCTCATGGGGCGCCTCTGGCGGACGATGACGGCGAAGACGATCTGCCTCCTCATCTGAGGGGTTCCCTTCTTGACCGATGCGATGACGAGATCTCCGACTCCTGCGGAGGGGACCCTCCTGGCGACACCGTGGTAGCCGGGAACGGTGATGATCTCGATGACCTTTGCTCCAGTGTTGTCGATGACATCGAGCTGTGATCCGTTCTGAAGTCCTCTTGTCTGGTTTCCCGCAATTCCCTTCATCTGAATCACTCCTTCTTCTCGATGACTACGAAGGACACGGTCTTGGAGAGAGGGCGGCACTCTGCGATCCTGACCCTGTCGCCGACCTTCAGGCCGAGGCATGTGGGTGCGTGTGCGGAGTACCTGCTGCTCCTTTTCTCGTATCTCTCGTACTTCTGCTGATACTTGAGGTAGTTGCGCTCGACGACGACTGTCTTGTTCATCTTGACGGTTGCAACCACTCCGTCGATCGTCTGTCCCCTGACCGGGAGGCTGCCGTGGAACGGGCAGTTGGGGTCATTGCACTCCGAGGTGGGAGGGACGACGTCGATTCCGATGTCTTTGATTTCTGCTGTCATTTTAATTCACCTAACCTTCTTGATTCTGTCCTCTGGTCGGTGCAGTATCTCTGATCCGATGATGTCTATGGTTCTGCCTTCATATGCGAATCTGAACACATTGCCTGGTTTGGGTACCATTCTCTCAGTTCCGGCCGATTCGATGGTAAACGTGTTCTTCGTCTCGTCGACCACCTTACCGGATATCTCCGAGTATGGTGCAGACAGCACTTCCACGTCCAATCCAATGAGTTCAGTTCTGATGAAGAGAGTGTCTTTCATCTTACCTCTGTGCGGAATCCCATTTCCTCCAGGACGGCCTTCACTTTCTTCTTGTGGTCTCCCTGGAGTTCGATGCGTCCGTCCTTGCATGTTCCGCCGGCGGCGCATTTGTTCTTCAGCTGCTTTGCGAGATCTCCGATGTCGATGTCATTCTCATCGATACCGTCGATCACAGTCACGGTTTTTCCGTATCTGCGGCTGTCGATAGAGATCCTCACCGTCTGCTGCTCGCGTGCGATCTCCTCGCACATGCAGAGCTCTTTAGGCAATCCACATACAGGGCAGATCTCAGCCATCAGATCTCTTCCTCCTCCTTCTGGACGGTCAGGATGCGTGCGATGTTCAGCCTGAGGGCGCGGATTGCGCCGGGGCTGGAGGGGGCACCGCCCATTGCGGAGACTCCCCTCTCGTGCATCAGCTCGTCACGGAGCTCTTTCAGTTTCTGATTGCGCTCCTCGACGCTCATGTTCCTGATGTCTGCGGTCTTCAGTGCGGCCATCACTGTCCCTCCTCGACGGGGGCCTCAGTCTCAGCTGCGGGGGCGGCCTCGACGGGGGCGGCGAAGAGGTCGGGCAGGACTGCCGCGGCCTCGGTCTTGTTCAGGACGGTGATGTCAGCGGGCATCTTGGCGTCCTTGGACATGATCTCAACAGTTACTCCGATGACTCCCATCTTCAGCTTCGCGACCGCGTATCCGTGGTCCATGAAGTTGTCCTTGGTCTCACCGCAGAACTTGATGTTACCCTCTTTGAACTTCTCAGTCCTGTGCCTCTGTCCGGTGAGCTTACCGGCAACGATGATGTGGCATCCGCGGGCTCCGGCGTCCATGATCCTGCGGACCGTGGAGTGTCCTGCTCTGCGGAAGTGCCATCCCCTCTCAAGGGAGAATGCCAGTTTCTCAGCCATGATCTGTGCGTTGAGGCTTGCGTTCTGGACTTCCTGAACCTCGATCTGGGGGTTCTCGAATCCGAAGCGCTCCTCGATGACGGTGGTCAGATTCTTGATGGTCTGACCGCGCCTTCCGATAACGAGTCCGGGCCTCTCGGTCGTGAGGACGACACGGGTTCCCATGGGGGTCCTCTGGACGTCGAGTCCTCCGAATCCCGCACGGCTTACCTCTTTCATGAGGTACTCCTTGAGGAGGACCCTGCGGACGTTCTCGGCAACGAATTTTCTCTCTGATGCCATTTCACTCAACCTCCTCGATGATGACCTCAAGGTTAACGGTCTCCTGGTTCCACTGGGTGGCACGTCCGTGTGCCCTGGGCATGTGTCCGGGGATGACGCGTCCCCTGGAAACGGAGATCGTGGCGATAGCCATGTTGGAAACGTCGAGTCCCTTGTACTCGGCGTTGGATGCGGCGCTGTTGAGGACACCCAGGATGGCCTTTGCGGCCTTGACAGGGTATCTTCCGGGACCGACACCGGACTTGTGGGAGACACGCTTGTTGTATCTCTTGAGGGGCACTGCCCTCTTCTTGTCGATGACGTCCTCGAGCGCTTTCTGTGCGGTCTCGACTTTCATTCCGCGAATCATTCCGGCGACCTCGCGGGCGAACTTGGGGGAGACGGGCATCTCCTTTCCAAGTGCCTTTGCGGTGGTGTCGGGGTCAGCAACTGCAGTATATCCTGAAACCATGTCTTACACCTCACTTGAGCGGCATGAACTTCGAGGACCTGGTTGCACCGACTCCGGGTCCGGAGTGCTGGGGTGCCTTCCTTGTGAGAGCGAACTCTCCGAGGAAGCAACCGATCATCTCGGGCTTGATCTCTACGTCTTTGAACTCGCGACCGTTGTAGATGCTGACGGTCTTTCCCACGAATGCGGGGATGATGGGCAGGTCTCTGCGGTGGGTCCTGACGGGCTCGGTGGCGTCCTTCAGTTTGTCGAACAGGAGCTGCTGCTCGTAGTTCAGACCGCGGAGGTATGTCCTCCTTGCCCTGGAGGGCAGGAGTCCGAGTACCTCTTCGAAGGGCATTGCCTGGAGCTCCTCGAGCGTGAATCCACGGTAGAGGAACTCCTTCTTCCTCCTTGCCTGGATTGCCGACGCCTTCTTCCTGGACTTCCTCCTCGAGGCTTTTGCCGATCCTGCAATAATCTTCTTTGCCATTGCAATCACTTCTTAACTTTCTTCTTAGGAGGCAGGAATCCTACCTTCTGACCGGGCGATGCGGTTCTCTTCTGACAGTTGGGTCCTCCGACGTGGGCGTGGCTTCCTCCTCCGTGGGGGTGGTCGACAGGGTTCATTGCAACTCCCTTGGTCTTGAAGGGTGCAGTGGACCTGGACCTGAGTGTCAGAACGTTCTCTCCAGCTTTTGCGAGGGGCTTGTCTCCCCTTCCTCCACCTGCGACGACACCGATTGCGGCGCGGCAGTTGGGGTTGAACTCCTTGATCTCTCCGGAGGGCATCAGGACCATGACCCTGTCTCCCCTGGAGACGACTGTTGCGGAGGCTCCGGCGACCTTGGCGAACTTTCCGCCGTCTCCGGGTGTGGCCTCGACGTTGTGAACGAGGGTTCCCTCGGGGATCTTGGAAAGCTGGGTGATGTTTCCGGCTTTGACCTCGGTTCCGCCGATGACGATGGTCTGTCCGACCTTGGTTCCCTCGACTGCGAGCTGGTAGTCTGTCTTTCCGTTGACATCGAGCACTGCAAGGGGGCATGTCCTTCCGGGTGCCTGGATCAGATCCTTGATGACAGCGGTTCCCTCGTTGAAGGCGGGGAGCCTGACGTCGTCGACGTGCCTGTGGCTGGGCGAGCGGTACAAAGAGGTTCCGCGGCCCCTCCTCTGTGTGATCAATCTTTTTCCCATGTTCACTCACCTTCAGAAGACTCCGACCCTCATACCGACATCCTCTGCAGAGTATCCCTCTGCGAGCTTGATGATGGCGTGCTTTCCGTCCTTCTGGATCCTGACCCAGACCTTCTCGACCTTGACCTCGAAGCGCTCCTCGAAGACGGTCTTGATCATCTGTTTGTCAGCGTTCCTGTGGACGATGAACTCGATCTTGTTTCCATCCTTGAACTTCTGAGTGGGGGTTCCGGACATGTGGTTCATGGACTTCTCTGTGACGAAGGGTCTGATGAGAACGTCGCTCTGCTTCATAGTGTCCATCCTCCTATTGCATCGATTGCGGATTTGGTGTAGACTGTGAGCCTTCCAGCGTCTCCTCCGGGTGCCAGGATGCTCGTGTTGAGTGTCTTGACCTCCTCGACGGTGACTCCGGGGATGTTGGCTGCGCTCTTGAAGATGGCAGCGGACCTCTCGTCGTCTTTGATGACGATCAGCACGGAGACGGGGGTGCGGTACTTCCTGTTCCTCATGGTTCCCCTTCCGGCGCGGATCTTGCGGCCCTCTTTGGCGCGCTCGATGTCGTATCCGATTCCGATCTTCTCGAAGACCTCGGTCACCTGTGCGGTGGCTGCGATGTCCTGGAATGCATCCTCGACCACGATGGGGAAGGAAACGGAATCGTCGAACTGGTGTCCGCGGGCCTTGACGCACTCGGCGCAGGCTGTTGCTGCGAGAGCGGACTGGCGGGCGATCTTCAGCTCTTTCTTGTTGATCTTCTGTGCCCAGACCCTCTCGGGGCGTGGGGGGTGTGCCCTCCTTCCGGAGACGTTGTTGGGGGACTCGGTGGCCTTCCTGCCGTCGTGAACCCTCTGGACACGGGCTGTTCCGCGTCCCTTACCCCAGGTGCTGACAGAGTGCCTCATTCCGGAGCCCTCTGCGGGTCCGTAGGGCTGCCTCTTGTTGGCGGCAGCTGCGAGGACTGCCTTCTTGATGATGTCAGGCCTGTAGGGGGTCGCGAACGCTGCGGGGACGTCGACGGTTCCGGCGACTCCTCCGTTAACTGCGTAAACATTAGTGGTTGTCATTTAACTCATGCCCCCTGCTTGGACTCGGTCGACACATATGTGACGTCGACTGCCTCGGTTGCTGCTCCCTTGGGGAGTCTGGTTGCATCTCTGAACCTGATGAGCCTCTTGGTAGGTCCGGGGACGGATCCGTGGACGAGGACGTAGGTGTTCCTGACCTCTCCGTAGTTGAGGAATCCTCCCTTGGGGGTGATCTCTGCACCCTCGGTTCCGACCTTGATGACCTTCTTGTTGAACTCGGTCCTCTGGTGGTATCCCATCTGTCCGGATCCAGGCACGGTGGACCTGACGTATCCGGGTCTCTTGGGTCCCAGGTTTCCGATTCCGCGGCGGTGCTTGCTGTTCCTGTGGGACAGGAGCTTGACACCCCAGCGCTTTGTGACACCCTGGAATCCCTTTCCTTTGGTGACAGCGATGACATCGATCAGGGTTCCCTCGGTGCTGAAGTCGGTGAAGTTGACCTCGGTTCCGAGGATCTGCTTTGCGTATGCGACCCTCTCGTCGATGGTTCCGCCTCCGATCCTGAGCTCCATGAGGTCGGGGACCTTCTTGGGGACTCCGGAGACGAGCTTGGGCTGGGTGTAGACGAGGACACGGACATCCTCGATGTCGACACCGTCATACCTTGCGAACGAGGCCTCGTCGTGGTTCTTGGGAACGTTGAGGCGCTTGTCGAGGAGGGGGTCGAGGTCCTTTGCCCAGACCTCTCCTGCTGTCTTCAGTCCGACGATGCTGCTCTCGTAGAATCTGACCGCTGCGACCTTCATCGGGGGAACCTCGACGACGGTCACGGGGGTCTGGACCTCCATTCCGGAGGTGGTGCTCTTTACGCGTTTGTCGACGACAAATGCGTGAGTCATACCGGCCTTGTATCCAGCGAATCCCTGGATTTTAGGGGCTCCGCTGATCTCGGGCCACGAGTCGAGCCTAGGCGTCTGCGACTGTGCTCTCTTCCTAGGGCCGTATGCCCTAGATCCTCTCTTGGGACGTCTTCTTTGCGGCATATTTACACATACCTGCGAGGGTCTCTTCGCTAACCTCGCGATTTATCAGACGAACGTCTTAATGCTCCGACCGTGACGCCTCGATCGTCCCCAGAATCACATGAAACGGGACGGACATGGGTTGCTCATCGCATTGCCCGGTGCGTCTGGTCGGACACTATTATGTCCAATCTAATCGGTCGTATACGGGTATAGTATTTAAAACTACCCTCGCGTCTTAATTATATTATAGCGCGGGAACTAATGGGGTTTGGGGGACCCCGGGGCCGACCCGGGGATGTGGTTCAAAGCTTGCCTTCCTTGGCCTTCTTCTGGGCCCTCTTCATGCGGGCCTTTGCGTCGAAACCTGTCGCCTTCTCCGCGAAGGCGTTGAGCTTCCTCTTGCTGTCGAGGATCTCGTCGTCGGTGGCGGTTCCGGGCTTGTTGACGGTGACGATCTCCATCTTGTCCTTGGCGAGGACCTTGACCTCTATACGCTCCAGGACCCCGTAGGTCGAGACCAGCGTCTCACCCTCCGCAACGACGTTGCCGAATACCTCCTGCATCAACTGTGCCAGCAGGTCACCTTCGATGTTCTTGTACCATCCCTTCTTGATGTCGTAGTCCATGTCTTCACATCCTCAGAACTAACTCGTTTTCGAAGTCCCTGTCCAGGTCCGCGGGGGATCCCAGCAGGGTCTCGGACTTGAGGTAGGCTCCCCACCTGTCCGTGCACTTGCATGTTACATCCAGGTCCCTGATGTCCTGCGTGAAGCTGAACTTCTCGATGGCGTCGAGAACTGCCCTGTCGCATTCACCGCAGTTGTGGACACCTCTCATGGCACCCCCTCCCGAGGGTGACGACATGAGCCTCGCGTTGACAGTGCCAGACAGCTGTCTGAACACCTCCACGAGAGACCAGATCCAGGGTGACCTGAACTCCCCTCTCTTCCAGAGACGCTCCACGTATGTGGCCCTCTGGACGTTGAGGGGGTTGATCGATATCTCATCGGAGAACGGGTCCGCGAACCTAGCAGACCTGACGGCATCCTCGATCGCCATGGCCTCCGTCATGAACGGGGGCTTGAGGAGCAGGTATGTCCTCACTCCGAGGCCGGTGTCCTTGAGCAGGGTTCCCGCCCTCAGGATGTCATCGGGTGTGAAACCCTTGCGGACGGATGTCCTGAGGACCTCGGGGTCTGAACTCTCGAGACCTAGGGCGACGGTGACGTTCCTGGGCAGGCTGCCGACGGTGTCCGGCGTGATGAACTCGGGACGGCTCTCGAAGAGGATGCGCTTGCATCCGGAGAATGCGTCGAGGAACCTGTCCCTCATGGCAGGAGGGACCTCGTTATCATCGAGGAAGCTCCCCGACGTGTAGATCTTGACGAAAGGCTCGTCCTTGTAACGTGACAGGGCCTGCTCCAGCTGTTTCGAGAGGTCGTCCTCCGTGACGTTGTTGAGTGATGCCTCCCTGTATCCGCACATGGTGCACCCTCCGCTCTTGACCCAGCAGCAACCGTTGGTGCGCATGATGACGACCATGGCATTGACCTTCTCGCCGCATGCCATATCGCTCTCCTTCCAGAGGGCCTCGAGCTGTGACGGGGAACGTTTCTCCTTCATCCTGGATACCTTCCTATGTCACATGGTAACGGGAACATGGATAAAATGTTCTGCCCGACCCCTAGCCCGTAGAATACTAGTCCGGAACAAACGGGAGGATGCTCCGATGACACCGCCGATTACCTGGAGTATACGATGTGCCAGATCGGTCTTTTCCATCGCATCTGCACTCTTTCCCTTATACGTGCGCGCCCGACAATGTTTTTATCCAACCCCCCTAT
>JAEDJU010000171.1 GCA_016296195.1 Candidatus Methanomethylophilaceae archaeon
AAGGTATGTGGAACCGGGACCCTCCGGATGTCCCACCCGCGGAAGGGCACAGCTCCTACCAACCGGTAGGAACTTCTACTCCTTGGATCCGGACTCCATCCCCTGGCATTCCAGTTGGGAGGTGGGGAAACAGATGGCCGACCAGATGCTGGAACGTTATCTGCAGGAGCACGGTTCCTATCCCCGTACCGTGGGGATCGTCGTGTGGGCAACGGACACCATGAAGACCGGCGGTGACGATGTGGCCTACATCCTATGGCTGATGGGACTGCGTCCCGTATGGACCGGCTATGCTGGAAGGGTGAAGGATCTGGAGGTGATCCCGGTGTCCGAACTCGGCAGACCAAGGATCGATGTGACATTGAGGATCAGCGGATTGTTCAGGGACACCTTCCCCAACCTGGTGGAGATGATCGACCGCGGGGTCAGGATGATCGCTGAACTCGATGAATCCGATGAGGACAACATCCTCAGGGCGAACATCAGACAGGATGTGGTGAAGGCGATCGCCGAGGGCATCCCCGAGGACAGGGCGAGGGACGAGGCCATGATGCGCATCTTCGGGGATGCACCGGGAACGTATGGATCCGGAACCAACATACTGATCAGGACATCTGAATGGAAGGATGTCTCTGACATAGGAGACATCTACCGTAGCTACGGGGAGTTCGCATACGGAGGCGGAAGGAAGGGGATCCGTTCTCCCGAAGCCTTCAGGCGCAGATTGGAGCTGATGGAGGTCACCGTCAAGAACAGCGCCTCCAGGGAGTACGACATGCTGGACAACGATGATGTCTACAACGATCTGGGAGGTTTCAACGCCGCGGTGAAGGCCGTCTCTGGAAGGATGCCCATGTCGGTCATCGGGTGTTCTGCGGACACGTCGAACCTCAGGTTGAGGACGGTGGACGAGGAGGGCAGATACATATTCCGCAGCAAGGTCCTGAACCCCAAGTGGGTGGAGGGCCTGAAGCAGCACGGATTCAAGGGTGCCGAGGAGATATCCAACCTGGCGGAGTATGTTTTCGCATGGGATGCAACATCGGACATCATCGATCCGTGGATGTACCAGTCCATGGCCGATAGGTTCCTTTTCGATGAGGAGAACTCCGAATGGCTGGGGGATGCCAATCCTTATGCGATGTACGAGACCGCCTCATGGCTTCTGGAAGCTATAGGAAGGGGCATGTGGGAACCTGACGAGGAGACCAAGAGGAGGCTGGAACAGCTCTACATGGACCTGGAGGGGGAGTTCGAAGGGAAGGAGTGAACCATTCGATCAGAGACAAATCGCCGTATAGACAGGAAGGAGGATGATATCTCCCCCTGTTTTCACATCCCCAGAATGGAGTATATGGGGCTGTCCAAGTTTACCGGAATAGATCTCGATGAACCTGTCCAAGGAGGCGTGGAGGTCGCTCCTCCCCGACCTCACCTCGACGGGGCATATCTCCCTTCCGCGACTGATGAGGAAATCCATCTCACGTAGGTTCTTGCTTCCATCTCCTTAAGATATAATTGTCAATTATTGACAATTTCCTTAAAGTATGACCATCCCAGAGGCTCTCTCCTTCGGCTTCCCATCGATGATCTCCCCATCCTTTCCGATGACGGTCTCCCTGACCTCCACGTTCCTTCCGCATTCGGATGCAGCCGTCCTCACAATCCTGACCAATGCGCTGCAACATGGTACCTCCATCCTGATGACCTCGACCTTATCGATGGGATTGTTCTCCAATATCACCCGTATCTTGTCGAAACGGGCATGATCGTCGAGCTTCGGGCATCCGATGATCACGGCATTCTCTCCGACGAACCTCTTCCTGAAGTCATCCACCTTGAATGCGGTGCAGTCCGCGGCGATCACCAACGTTCCCTTGAAGAAAGAGGATTTGGGCGGCACCAGACCTATCTGGATGGGCCATTGAACGGTTGGTTCCGCCATCAATCCGGGCATGGTGATGACATCCCCATCGGTGAAGGATATGGCATTTCTCGGGCATGCGGGCAGACAATCCCCCAGGCCGTCGCACATGTTTGCTCTGACCAATGCGGCCTTGCCTTCCACCAATGCGATGGCACCCTCATGGCATGCGTTGACGCAGAGTCCGCATCCGTCGCATTTCTCCCTGTCTATGGAGACCTTCCTTCCGTTCATGGACACCCGATTGTCATCTGGGCTTATAATGTGGAAGTTTCCGGAAGGATATCATCACCTGATGGATGATATGCCGATCTGAAGTCGCTATATACTTGGAAATGCATTGGATTATTATTCCAACTAAGTGCCGGGTAGGTAGTGCAGATGAGCGATTCTGATGATATCATCGTGAGTGCCCATGGTCTTGTGAAGCGTTTCGGCGACTTCACGGCCGTGGATGGTATTGATCTCGACATACGCAGAGGGGAGATCTTCGGATTCCTCGGGCCCAACGGTGCGGGGAAGACCACAACCATGAGGATGGTCACCACCCTCACACCCCCCACGGAGGGATGGGTGGAGGTCTGCGGTCACAAGCTCCATGGGACATCCGACCCTGTGAAGGAGAAGATAGGGATCATACAGCAGCACATAGCCCTCGATCGTGATGTGACAGTCAGGGAGAACATCCGCTATCATGCCATCCTCCATCACATTTCCCGGAAGGAGACCGACGAGAGGATCGAAAGGCTCTCGGCGATGATGGGGCTCGGACCATACATGGATAAGTATGTCCTGAACCTCTCCGGTGGATGGAAGAGGAGGGTGGCGATAGTCTGTGCCATCATCCACGAGCCTGAGATCCTGTTCCTCGATGAGCCCACTGCCGGATTGGACACCCAATCCCGTCACATGCTCTGGAAGCTCATCAGGGAACTGAACAGGAACGGGACCACGATATTCCTCACAACACATTACATGGATGAGGCGGAGGCGCTCTGCGACAGGGTGACCATCATCGACCACGGTCGTTCCGTCATGATGGGGACACCCACCGAACTATGCGAATCCATCGGGGGATGGGCTGTAGAGTACCAGGGGGAAGATGGGGACAAGGCCCTTCGTTACTTCTCGGACTGGGAGGAGTCCAGGAGATTCCTCGATTCCCTCCCGAGGGAGATGCCCACGGCATCAAGGGCGACGAACCTGGAGGATGTCTTCCTGGAACTGACCGGCAGGGACACTGAGGCAACGCAGGAGGTGAGGTTCAGGATATGACCGCCTTCGGAGACTCCTTCCGTGTGGCATGGCTAGACATGTGCTATGTTA
>JAEDJU010000172.1 GCA_016296195.1 Candidatus Methanomethylophilaceae archaeon
ACGGAGGTCGTCCTCGATACCAACTACGACTGCAAGATGGTCCGTTGCAACCCCGACATCATGTCCCCCGAGGACGATGAACTCTTCGGCAGGATCGGAAGGGATGTTGCTGAGAGCATGGGGCTGTCTGCACTCATGGATGTGGAGGCCATCCTGACCCCGAAGGGCCTCAGGGTCCTGGAGATCGATGCGAGGATCCCCAGTCAGACACCTGCGGCCATACAGGCCGCCACGGGCGTCAACCTGTTGGAGGAACTAATGTTCACCGCCCTCGGCAGGGAGACAGGTCGCATCAGGGGAGACGGTTCATCGGTCTACAGGCATGTGGTCATGAAGGACGGTGTCCTGCGCGCATGCGGGGAGAAGGAGTTCGGACATGTACGCAACCCCCGTCTAGTGAGGGGTCTGTTCGGTTCGGACGATGCCATAACGGATTACGAACCCGGGAAGCCGGAGTGGAGGGCGACACTCATCACCACCGGCCGTACCGAGGAGGAGGTGGACCGCAGATGCGCCTCCGAGATACAGAGGATACTCGACGAGTGCTCCATCGAGGAGTTCGTCGACGGATCACCAGAGGTGATATGATGACAAGACTCACACCGGACCTCATCGAGGGGGTCCCAGATGACAAGATAGACCTGGACTCCAGACTCCTGAGGATGACCGGCAAGACGGTCAAGGGGATCGCCCTTGAGGCGGCGGGATTGGAGGAGGGGGACATAGACCTCTCCGAGTTCAGGGTCGGAGTGGTCCCGATCACATCCGGATTGGGTGTGATCAGCGGTTTCTCGGCATCGGTGGATGCCATCGTCAGACGTTTGGGGATGGACAGCCATGTGACCGAGGGCACGGACGTCAACGGATTCGCCGAGGCCGTGGACGATGGCGTCGACCTGATAATGATGGCCGACGACAACAGGTTCGTCGCATACAACACCAGGACCAACCGTCACACCGACAACTCCTGGGGTACCGCGAAGGGTTACTCCGTTGCCCTGAAGAACGCCGCGGGCGGATTGGAGGGGAAGGAGGTCCTGGTCATAGGTGCGGGATACGTCGGTAGCTGGGCGGTCAGGTTCCTGAAGGACATGGGGGCCGACGTCAGGGTCACCGACATAGTCTTCCCCAAGGCCAAGGCCCTGGAGGACGCCTACGGTGTGAAGGCCCTAGAGGATGTCGACAGGGCACTGTCCGAACACACATTGATCTTAAACGCGGCGCCTGCGATATTCTCCGGTGAGAAGATCGCGGAGGGTTCGATATTCTCGACACCCGGTGTTCCGCATTACTTCGACGAGGAGGGAAGGAGGAAGGCCAAGGCCATCATCCACGACCCCCTCGAGATCGGGACCGCCGTCATGGCGGTGAACAGCGCAAGATATTCGCTGTGATAGGGAGGAATAGTAAATGAGCTACGGTATTGCATTGGACCTGGGAACCAGTGGGTTCCGTTGTCAGGCAATTGACATCGAGACGAAGAAGACGATCGCCACGGCGGTCACCGAGCGTCATCCGATCCCCGGTATGAACGTCATCGACCATGTGAACTTCGCCATGAAGTCCGGAGAGGATGTGGCGAACGGACTGATGATCGGTGCGATCAACAACCTGTTCAGGGAACTGGCCATCGACCTTTCGGAGGTCACGGATGTGGCGGTCTGCGGAAATCCCTTCCAGTTGTCCCTCTTCCAGAACATAGAGATCAGGGACCTCGCCTATGCCGGGAAGAACATGGTGAAGTCCCTGGGTGTCGTCTCACCCCCCAGGCTCGGGGACATCGTCAGTGCGGAATCCCTCGGATTGGTCGGAATGCCCGACGCCAAGGTCTACATTCCGCCTGCGGTCACCCACGAGATCGGTGCCGATGCCATAGCCATGATGCTCATGACCGATATCCTCCAGGAGGAGGAGCCCTGCATCGTCGTCGATTACGGTACGAATGCAGAGATGGCCCTTGTGAAGGACGGCAACGTCTACACAGGTTCCGCCGCAGCGGGACCCGCCTTGGAGGGACAGGAGATCGAGAGGGGTATGCTCGCCGCACCCGGTGCCCTGAGCGAGGTGGAGATCACCGACAGGGGATGGAGATGCTACATCCTCGATGACACCATCGCCCCCCAACCCGGAGACCTCATCGACCCCGTCACAGGGGATGTCATCGAGGAGGGGCCCATGCACGGCAAGGCCATCGGAATCACAGGTACCGGGGTGATAGCCGCTCTCGCCAACGGTATGAAGGCCGGTATCATCGTCCCTCCGAAGATCGAGACCGCGGACGGTCTCCTGCATCTCCAGGACGGGATAACGATCACATCCAAGGATGTGGAGGAGGCCGGAAAGGCCATCGGTGCGCTCCGTGCAGGATTCCTCACATTGCTCAGCGAGGCCGGACTCTGGGTGGACGATGTCAGGAAGGCATACATGTCCGGTGCGTCCGGACTCTACGTGGATGCCAGGAAGGCCATGGAGGTCGGAATGGTCACGCCCGGTGCCAGGGAGATCATCCAGTTCGGTAACACATCCATAGGTATGGCCAGGAAGCTCATCTTCGGGGAGATCTCCATGGACGACCTGAGGGAGTTCGCCAAGAAGCTCCGCGCAACCCACTGCATGTTCGCCACATCCGAGACGTTCAAGAACCTCTACTCGATAGAGTACTCCCTCTGGTGCAGCAGCATGCCCATGGACCAGTACAACGTCATGCTGGACATCTACAACATCCCCACCCTGCCCGAACTCCCTGATCCGGATGATGTCAACGTCACCCGTCTCGCCGTCAGGGACCTTCCCGACACGGAGGACTGCAAGGTCCACATAATCAAGTCCGGAACGATCCTGAACGGTGTCGTCGAGGGTTGCATCGGCTGCAGGAAGTGCGTGAGGGAATGCCCCGAGAAGGCACTGGAGATCAAGGCGGAGGGAATCTCATCCTATAGGGCGGAGATCCAGTCCGACAGGTGTGCAGGAACCGCATGCAGGAGATGCGAGGGTGTCTGTCCGAAGAAGGTGCTGAAGACCTCTGAACTGAAGACGCTCATCATTTGATGATGATGCTCGCGACTCCGCGGCAGGATTTCAGCCTGGGGATGATCTCGGGTGGGATCCTGCCGTCCACGACGACGGAGAGGACGGATTTCTCCCTGTCGCCGGAGTCGTCGACGAAAACCTGCCTGACGGACACGCCCGATTCGTACAGGGTCGCGGTGATGTCC
>JAEDJU010000173.1 GCA_016296195.1 Candidatus Methanomethylophilaceae archaeon
AGATCCATGGGGGTTCCCGCGGAGGCGACTCCCTCGGATTCGCATATCTCCTTGGGTAATGAGAATCCGTACGATGCACCGATGAAGCGGACACCACATTCCCTGGCAGCCTCGAGATCATCCATGCTGTCGCCGATCATCACCGTCTCTTCGGGGGAGACACCCGCGTCGGACATGCACCATCCGATGAGGTCGGCCTTTGAATACTCGCCCTCGTTATCGGCACCGTGTATGGAATGGAACATCCATGCGATACCCCAATCGTTGAGGAGTCCGAAGGCGAACCTGTCGACCTTCAGGGTGGCCACTGCGACACGCACCCCCATTGCCCTGACCCTCTCAATGGTCGCGATAATGCCGGGGAACGGTTGCACAAGGGCCTCTCCTTTGCGGGAGTATTCGTCCCTGTAGATTGACACCGCCTCCGAGACCTTGTCATCATCAAGGTTGAACAGACGTTGGATGTTATCGGGCAGCGGTCCGCCCAGACTGGCGTTCAGTTGCTCCAGCGTGGGTTCAGGTTTTCCCAGGACCTCGGCCGTGTGGCGGTAGCTGAAGAATATCCCATCCTTTGAGTCGGCGATGGTGCCATCGAGATCGAAAACTGCCAGTCTGGTGGTCATGACGGGTGAATGTTGAAACGGTGTTATGAAAGATATGGTGCCTGTTCCGCGCTCTGCTCCTTTTCGGGGATGAAATAATCGGGAGCGACGATAGACAATGCTTTTTACCATATCTGCATGGAGTGTCGATGTTCTTCAAGAGGAAGGTCGAGGAGACCCACGAATGCTCCATATGTGGAAGCCCCAAAGGCGGATTCCATGCAGTCGATGGTTGGATATGCCCAATGTGCATGCCGTTGAACCGTTCCCTCGATCGTCCCACTGTAGACGAAATCAGATCAATGCACATCAAGGATGAGGAGCTCATGCACCGCATCGAATCATTCAGAGATTCCGAGGTTATGGCAGACCTCCATTTTGATGATGAGCATGGATTGTTCTTCAAGGGACCCTATCCCAACAGATGCATCCCCGTACTTTCATATTCCGAGATCTCCGGATACAGGATCATCGTGGATGGAAGGAGTATAGCCTTCAACTCCGTCGGAGGAGAGAGGTCGGTCATGAGGGTGAGGACCGATGATTTCATCGCCAAGGCCAGCAAGGACATCACAGATATCACGCTGGAGATCAATTCCTCCAGGTCCAATGTTACGGTCAGACCGTACATCATCAGATCGATGAAGGTCAGGATCTGTGATTCCAAGCAGGATTGCCTCAGATTTGCCATGAAGGTGTCCGATCGCTTCGATTCGATCATAGAGGAGAACATACTTGATAATAATAAATCAAGTTAAGCTATAAACTAAATTAATAATGATACTATGGCACGCAACAAGAGCATAGACAGGAAGACCCTATCGGACATGTTCCTGAAGGGTGCCGACAGGAAGATGCTTGAACACGAGATGTTCACCCTCCGTATCGTCGAGAAGCCCGAGAGGGAACCGATCTACAGGGAACTGATCGATTATGTGGACATCGATGAGAGATACTACCGTATGGCATCCCAGTACTATCTCGGTGATCTTGACACCCTTGACAACGGCTTCAACGAGGACCTCCTCCTTCTGACCAAGGCCAGTGAGCTTCCTCCGAAGCTATATGCCGAATATCTGAGGGAACTCTCCCCGGATGACAGGGCATCGGAGAAGATCACCCATGCCGCCCTCAAAGAGCTCAAGTCCACCATGAGAAAAGTATTGGAGGCCATGCTTTGATATTCGACCGTTCGGACAGGGAGGCCCTCTTCAGGACCGAGGTTCGCAAGGCCTGTGAATCGGCGATGGTCACCACCCGTGATGACATCTCCCCGGCAAGGAAGCAGATGATCTCCAAACAGTTGCTCATGGAGGTCAACAGATGCCATGCCATGGTGAGGATCGCAGACAACGACCTCTCGAACATCCGCGAGGATGCCGCCATCATGGACGAGGAACCCCTCCATCTCCCACTTGATGTCTATGATGACTACATGAAGGTAATGAAGGAACAGGACAGGGAGGATGAGGGTTACTACACATTCCTCTACACCTACTTCCTCGGATATCTGGAGCACATCCGTGAGGGAATCCGCATCTCCGATCTCATCCTGGAAGGCGGGAATCCCGTCGGTGAGAAGGAGATGATCCGTCTGATGAAGGTCCGCACCATCCTGGAGGATTGCAGGGACAGGTGCTCCGAGCTCATGGACGAGGGCGCCGAAGGTGATGTCCCATACTCTGGGGCGATGGAGGTCATAGAATGCAATCTCGAGGAGATCAGCATCATGCTCAGGATCGGTTCCGGGAGGGAGATCGATATGGATGAGATCTCCCTGCATCTCGAATGGGCAGAGACCATCGACCAGGATCCGTTCAGGAAACTGTTCCTCATCGACATGGAACATGACGACAGACAGCTTTTCACCGATTATGACAGGGCATGGGAATCGAGGGTCCGTATCATGCTGGGAAGATGCATAGCGGACACCGAACTCGGTGCCTGAACCATACCTGACAACGTTTTAAAACCAGTTCCCCATCTTATGGGCATGTGGGATGGGATGCTTACATCCAGGGTGAAGGACAGGAAGATGAACGAGATCTTCACCTTCGCCGCAATGATCAAGGTCGACTCCTCGAAGAAGTCGCAATATGTGAAGCTCATAGATGCTCTGAGCGATGATATCGATGCATGCGAGGCACTTATCGCCAGCAAAGGCGAGGCAAGGCCCGCGGTCGGTATCATCGACCAGTCCGAGTACATCTCCAGGCTCTCTCCCGCCGAGAAGGCGGATGAGGACGAGTTCAACTCATACAAGGTCGTACCGGCTGAGATCAGGGAGTCCGATGATGAGATCGTCGATCGCATCAGGGAACTCATCGTGAAGGCCGCATCCGGTCTGTCATCCGATGATTCCGAGATTGAGAGACTCAGGGCAGAGAACTCCGAACTGAACGACAGGTTGGAATCCGTCTCCTCTGTCAAGGATGAGCTCAGGATCTGCAGGCAGCGCATCGAGGACCTTTCAAAGGAACTCGATTTCGCGAAGTGCAACGTTCAAACCCTCGAGGAGGAGAATTCCGAGCTCAGGTCCAAGGCGGACGATTCCGAGGAGGTCTCCAAGCTCAGGGAGGAGAACACCGACCTCAGGGACAGG
>JAEDJU010000019.1 GCA_016296195.1 Candidatus Methanomethylophilaceae archaeon
AGAACAAATGAATGGTAAAGTGGCCCGTACCGGCGGCACGGGCCTTGGAGGAAAACAGAATCATTCCTCAGGCGAGGTCCTTGACGGCCTTCACCAAAGCACGGATGTTGTCATCGGGAGTTCCTATCGGGACACCGCATCCAGCGGAGATCGAATTGAATCCCGCATCAGCAGATCTTCTTGCGGCATCGGCAACATCCTGCGGGGTTCCCTTGAACAACGGGAAGGAACATCCGACGTTACCTATCATCGCACCACGGTTGTTTGCAACCTTGATCGCGAGATACGGATCGACCTTCTCCTCCACGGAGATTCCGGTGACTCCTGTGTCGAACATATACGGGATGATCTTCTCAGAATCACCACAGATGTGCAGGACCTTCAGCCCCTTCAGATCTCCGAGACACCTCTTCACAAACTGTCCGGAATGGGCTGTGAAGTCCTCCGGTGCAAGAATATCCGTGGATGCGGAAGGCTCTGACATCTGAACCACATCGGCTCCGGCTGCAAGAAGCGCCTCTCCATATGCCTTACAATACGGCTCGATGGCGCCGACCCACTTCTTGGCCATGTCCGGATCCGTGAAGACCGAATAGACCAGATTCTCTGTATTGAGAAGATGACCTGCGAGTGTGAACGGTCCCGTGTTGCCTCCTATGACACAGTAGTCCTCGCCATGGGTCTTCTTCATTATCGCCATGGCCTCCTGTGTGACCTTCACCCTTCCGGTGTTCAGGAACGTATCTATGTCCGGAAGGTCGGCCTCTTCGGGAAGCTGATAGGTCTTCTTCATCGGATTGTAGTTGAACGGGTGTCCCTTGAGCATGGGAGACCCGGTGGCAGTTCCCATATCTATGGGGCATCCGAGTGCCTCCGCCTCCTGTGTGAGACAGAATCCAGCCCTTACGGCCTCCAATCCGAAGTAATCCGCCTGTGCACATCCAAGGGTTGCCATCTTCTGCGGATCGCTGTGTGCCTCGGGCCATGAGGAGCCACATGCCTTCATCATCCCGATGGTGTCACAAGTTGTGAAAATGGCTGCCGGCGGCCTGTCCATCGATTCCCTCTTGAGAGCCCCGAGGACCCTCTCCCTGCATGACATAGTCATCTCAAATCACCCCTTTATCCTGCTGTCGATGTACTTCACTGCAGCCGTTGAATTGTCATCCCTGTGGTCCGCTCCGATCTCCTCTGCGAATGCCTCTGTGGTCGGTGGCCCACCTATGGTTATCAGGACATTGTCACGGTAGCCGCTGTCCCTGATGAGCTCCACAGCCTTCGCCATGTTGTCCATGGTGGGTGTCATGAGAGTGCTGAGACAGAGCACCGAGATGCCCTCGGACTTCGTTGAATCCGCAATTACCTGCGGAGGAACGTCCTTACCGAGATCGCTCACAATGTAACCACTTGCTGTGAGCATGGTCTTGACGAGATTCTTCCCGATATCGTGGACATCACCCATGACCACGGCAGTGGAGGCTCTCTTTGCATCCGCCAGATCGCCCTTGGGGATCGCGGGAAGGAGAACGTCCAATCCCTCGTACATGGCATGGGCTGCAACCAGGACCTGCGGCAGATAGATCTTCTTGTCGGCGTAATTATCACCGATCACACCCATCCCCACGACGAGTCCCTCGTTGATGGCCTCCACGGGATCGATTCCGGCATCCAGCGCCTTACGGGCAATGCCTGCTGCATCATCAGGTCTGCATCCCGAGACAACCTCGGAAAGCTCTCTTAGGATCTCTTCCTTTGACATCATGATTCCTCCAATGTGTCTGCATATTCGTCCGCTTGAATGAACATGGACGTGAGGGAATTATATCGAAAACCGCGAACATGTTCGTCGAACCGATTCGTAGGCCCCCGTTTAGACACGATGATGGGAGAAACCTGAGGAAACTCATGATGAAATGGGAATCCGACCCGAGAAGAGCCTGAACGGGTCGGATAAAAGGTTTGTTGAATGGTTTGAAGAGGCCCCGGGATCAATCCTTGGCCTTCTCGACGGTCATGAATGCACATGCACATGCGATGACCATCATGACCAGGACCGCATACCATACGGTCTGGAACTGATCCGCCAGATTGTCTGTGACGATGAATCCCGCAACGGTGGTCAGAACAGCTCCTCCCAGGAATGGGAACAGGTTAATCGCGGCGGACGAGGTTCCAGCGACAGCCAAAGGATAGAGTTCCTTGATCTGTCCGTATGATACCACGAACCATCCTCCGAAGAATCCGAAGGCGATGTTGATCGCCATCTGCACGGGAGCACTGTCGATCTGGGTGAAGGCGATGACCGCCCACACGACGGTGTACACTATGGTTCCGATAACAAGGACCTTCTTCTTGGAGTGGAACACCCTGTCGGCAAGTATACCTGCAAGGAAGCATCCGATGGCGAAACCCACCGCGGGCATCATGAACACCAGCGAGGTATCGAATGTGAATATCCCGCTACTCTTGTAATAGGGTCCCATCAGGGATGCCTGCCAGAGCATGATGGTTCCGTACATGAAGAAGAACCATATCGCCATAGGCCAGAACTTCCTGCCGCTCGTGAAGATCTCCTTCAGGGCGGTGAACACGGAGAGCTTCTCCGAGGATGATTCTGTGATGGGCTTGCCGGTCTCATCGGACTCCACCTCCTCTATGGCGGGGAATCCCTTGTTGGTTGGGTGGTCGGCGATGAACAGCCAGCAGAGCACCGCTATCACGATGGTGATGACCGCAAGGACGACATAGGTCATGTCGACACCCATGGACTGGAACATCATGACCATGGGCGTGGATGCCGCGAGGGCACCGACGTTTCCGATCAGTAGAAGGACCCCGCTCATGGTGGCGAACTCGCTCTTCCTGAACCACATGGCCAGGACCTTCATGATCGGGATGTAAACGACCGCGGCACCGACTCCGATGATGAACTTGGCCACCACCAGGAGAGTGAAGTTCTGGACGCCTGGCGTTGCGGCATAGGCTCCGAGGAACGATCCGATTGCGATCAGGAACACGAAGATCGTGGAAGCCTTCTTGGGTCCGAGGGTGTCCGTGAGGATACCGCTCGGGATCTGCATGATCGTGTATGCGTAAAGGTACGCGGAAGCGAGGAGACCTAGTTGTGAAGCGGATACCGTACCGTCGAATGCGGCGATGATCTCCTCATTGGCCGCTCCTCCCGAAACCCTGTGGAAATACACGAAGAAGTAGGCGAGAGCCAGGACGGCGAAGACGATCCACCTATAGGTCATCATCCTCTTCTTCTTGTCTGGATCAACTGTCATGTCAATACCTCTCTGGAGTGCAGCGTGACGGATATGCAGTCGAACCACGCGGTGGTGGGTATAGAATGGATGCCGCGAACATGTTCGGACATCCGTGGAAATTGGGATTTCAGAACGTTTTCCTACAGGTGGGACCTCATCCTGTCCTGTCCAACCAGTCCAGGATGGTCCTCCCCAGGGCCTTGTCGGATATGACGTAATTGTCCCTGTCACCGTTGTGGACTATGTGGAGTTCAGCCTCCGGAATCCCCCTGAATATCTTCATGGTGTCCGAACGGTTCACCACATCGTACTCCCCTGCGGTGATGAAAACCGGGATGCCTATGCGATAGAGGTCATCATACCCTATATCGGGTTCCCGGAGCATCATACTCACCCTGGGATCGTTCCTCCCCTTCGCCTCCCTACGACGGAACTTCCTCATATCCCAACCATCCAGCTCATCGGGAGTGGTGTTCGCACCACTGATGATCATCTTGGAAAGGAGGTCCGGATGTCCTGAGGCCAGGATCAACCCTATGACACCTCCATCCCCATGACCGTAGAGGATGGGACGTTCCAATCCCAGACAGGTTATCAGGTGGTGGATGTCTGATGCCATATCGGCGTAATGGTACTCCTCCACACCCTGGCTGTCGCCGTGTCCACGTGAATCCACGAGGTACAGGGTGTACCTGTCGCGTAGGACCGATGCCAGGTTGTCCAACGACCTGATGTCCCTGCAATTGGAATGCAGCATGACCAACGGAGGGCCCTGTCCGGACACCTCATAGTGAATCCTGAGTCCGTTGACGGTTGCGAACATGGTTAATGAATCGTGGATATGCGCATAATACGCTGATTACGAACATGTTCCATCCGCGGGATCAGACCTTGTAGAACCTGTTGCTGACGCAGAACATCCTGTAGAAATCGAATATCTTCTTCTCCGCGGAACGGAGTGTGACGTTCAGTGTCGACTTGGAACAGCCACTCAGCTTGCACAGCTCCTCCAGGCTGATCCTCTTCGGAACATCGTAATATCCCAGGTCCATCGCCATGTTGAAGCACTCCTCCTGACGCGGGGTCAGTGTCGAACTCATCGACACACTGGAACTGGAGACCATCTGATACGAGTACCCCGACTCCCTCATGCGTGACAGGAGGTTGTGGAGAGTGGTGCTGTTTGGACCTATCAGAGTCCATAGGATGAGCGTGTCGGTCTGCGGTTCCGCAGACACCAGGAAACAACCTGACTCGTTGATGATCTTCGACAGGAAGCATCTGGGATTGGTGACCATGGCCATGTAGTGGTTGGAACTGAGACGGGTGATGTTGCAATCACCTCCGTTACTGGGGTAATGGCCCTCCTCCAACACACCGCGATCATCCTTGATGTCTATCATCGAATAACCGGTGTTGCTGTCCTTCATGGAACAGGTCAGGATGCGGATGCTGGTACCCTCTGTACCCAGTTCCACCGGGAGGAAACTGTGACATGGGTGCTCCTCGATGTTCTGACTGCGGTCCAGGAGGATCTTGCAACAATGCATATTTTTCTCACATCGTTGCCCGTTCAAAAAGTGTGCTATACACTCCTAAATTCCTAAAGCAATTTTTTGATGGATCGATATAGATTATCGGAATAATGTCATATCGGTAGCGACCGCCTCTGGGAAATACCTCCGAAGTGATACACCGGTGAGAAGGCATGATCACCCAGAGCACTGACGGAAAGGTCACGTTCATCCAGGTCCATGGAGATTATCTGTTCGATGATTACCTGAAGGTCGGTTCGGATACGGTGGAGGGGTTGTACGCCTTCCTGTCTGACAGACTCACATCAGGAAGGGTGATCAAAGGATTGAATGCCATCGGGTGCACCGCGATATCCGTCAGGAACCGTTCCGGAGGATTCATCGCCGGACGCAACATGGACTACAGGCCCTGCAGGGTGGGTGTGGTCATGACATCCCCGCATAACGGTCATCGTTCCGTATCCACCGTGGACCTTAGCATGTTCGTGGAGATGGACGAGGGATTGTCTGAGATGCTCGAAGACACCAGGTTGGAGGCCGTCCCATACCTTCCAATGGATGGGATCAATGACCGGGGTGTGTTCGTCTGCATCAATGCCGTTAACAACGGACGCTATGTGGAACAGCAGGATCCGGACAAGGTCACGATCTTCACTACCACGGCACTCCGCCTGATACTCGACCATGCCGGAAGCACCGAGGAGGCCGTGGAGCTCCTGTCCAGGTACAACCTCCGCAGCAGGACGGCGAGGCACCTGTTCATTGCCGACAGAGACGGTGATAGCAGGGTGGTCGAATACATCGACGGAAGGATGCGTGTGAGGTCGATGGATGCCATCACCAACCACTATCACACCCGCGATGACGTGGTTCCGGCAACCGAGAACAGCCTTTCGAGACTGAGACGGGTGATGTCGATGATGGAATCGATGGGGCCCGTCGACATGGATGGGGCGAAGGACATACTGGCCTCGGTGAGACAGGATTCCGATGACGGCATCCATTACACCAGATGGACCGTCCTGTACGACCTGGAGACCCTGTCGGCAAGACTCCACATCCGCGACGGGGAGGACATGGCGTACGGTTCCGGATACAGCTACAGCCTCATCTGAACCTCCATGCCGTTGATATCACCGTATCTTTTCCATATCTACTATCTATTACATATCAGACTTTATACGAGGACGGGGTGGGTCACCCATGGATCCGGCATGCACCGTGTACAAGACCATGGACTACCTCTCGAAGAAATGGACTGTGCTCATACTTCTGGAACTGAGCAAAGGGGAGGAGTGGAAGAGGTTCTCCGAACTCAAGACTTCCATGAAGGAGATCACGCCGAAGGTCCTCTCCGAGCGTCTTAAGGAACTGGAGTCGGAGGGGCTGATAGAACACAGGGTGGATGCATCGGAGTTCCCCGTGAGGAGCGAATACCGTCTCACCGAATGCAGCCTGGAACTCATAGACATCGTACGCGACATCAAGATGTGGGCGCTCAAGTGGAAGATCGAGAACGAACCCTGCAAACTCCAGAACTGCAGATTATGCACCCTCTGAGGTTCACAGGAACGACATCGATACCGAGATAATGTCCGTCATGTTGGCCTGGAACCATCCGAGAGATCCGGCGAATATGCTCTCCACACCCATGGCGGCTATGAACAGTCCGATTATCTTCGTCATGATCCCCAGTGCCTGCTCACCGACGTACCTCATGATCAGGGATGAGTACCTCAGAATGACCCAGGTTATGATGAGTGCAGCAGCCCCCGACACCATCACCGTGAGGTAACCGTACTGACTTGAGAACAGGATCGCCGTCGTGATGACTCCCGGTCCAGTCAGGATTGGTGACGCGATGATGGCCCACTTGGCACCCTTCTCATCATCCATCTTCGACAGACTGAGTCCGAAAACCAACTCAATGGCCATCATCAGGAAGATGATACCTCCCGCCACACGGAAACTGTCCATGGTGACGCCGAACACCCCCATGAGATCCTTTCCGATGAACATGAAGACGAACAACAGGATGGCGGCAACTACGGTGGCCTTATCCGCGTAGGACTTCACATCCCTCTCCTCCAGGCCCTTCGTGATGTTGATGAACATCGGGACACTCGCGAAGGGGTCCAGGATGAGGAACAGGGAGACGGTCAATGACAGTATGATTCCGATGTCCATATTTGTACAGACCGGATTCGGTCAGATATATCGGTTACCCTCCTACGCCCGGATTCATCGATCCAGATGATCTGTATAATATGTTGCCATCCATGTTCACATATAGACATATGGAGGATCAATCAAGGGGTTTATGTACATTGGCGACCCTGGAATCACACATCGGAGGAGATGTGGATGGGAAGGATCGACGATACGGACATCAGAGAGGGTTTCAGGACCCGCAGACTGACCACCGAGGACCTGGACCAGTACAACGCCCTTCTCCGCTATGCGTTCCAGGTCACCGAGATGGACCTGAAGAAGGCCGGATGGAAGGATGACGAGTTCATCCAATCCAAATTCCCCATATTGGAGAGGGCAGATGTCCTCGGCTGCTATGATGATGAACAACTCGTCTCACAGGTCGCGGTGTATCCGATAGAGATGGACATCTACCGCAGGATCGTCCCCATAGGTTGTGTGACCAGCGTGTCGACATACCCGGAATACTCCGGAAGGGGGATAATGTCCAGACTCCTGTATCAGAGCCTCCATGACATGAGGGAGAGAGGACAGGTCATGGCCATACTGTTCCCGTTCTCCATACCCCTCTACAGGAAGTTCGGATGGGAGATCATCTCCAACAAGATCTCGTACATCATCAAGGACAACCAGATCCCGAACAGGAAGAGGAAGGAGAAAGGGTATGTCCGTCGTGTCGATTGGGATGATGTGGACTTCATGGGACTTCACATGGAGTTCGCCGGACAGACCCATGGATGCCTTCTCCGCAATGCCGCCGCATGGGATGAGTACTGGAGATGGGAATCGGAAGACACCATGGTGGCCGTGTACTACAACGAGGCCGACAAGCCCCTGGGATACATGGTGTACATGATCTCCGAGGATGTGATGCACATCAAGGAGATGATCTACCTCAGCAGGGAGGCATATAACGGCCTCTGGGAGTACATCCGCGCCCACTACTCTATGATCGACGAGGTCCGTGGGAACACGTACTACAACGAGCCGATAGCCTTCGACCTGGAGGACGGTGACATCAAGGAAAGCATACGTCCCTACATCATGGGAAGGATCGTGGATGTGAGGGAGTTCTTCCCCCATTACCACTGCGACCCCACCGAAGAGGATTCACTGATAACGTTCGAAGTGGAGGACGACTTCCTGGAGTGGAACAACGGAGAGTTCACAGTGAGCTTCTCCAAGGGGAACTGTACGGTCGTGGATGGTCCCGGGGATTTCAGGGTCAGGTTGAGCATCGGTACATTGACGACCCTGCTCATGGGATACAAGACGGCTGCGCAGCTCCACAGGATGGAAAGGATCAGCGGAGACATACTTTCGATACAGGCGATCGATGAGATACTGCTGCATGAGACCCCCTACATCTCGGACTACATCTGAGTGTGCTGGAAAACATCTTCCATCCCCGAACCTATGATTCAAAGGTAGTTTTATATCTGAGATGCGATAGAGTCTAGGGGATGCACGGATGGATGAAGTACTGCTACTGACGAGTCTCGCGGTTCTCATACTGCTGGCCGGACTGTGCTCCATCGTCTTCAACAAACTGAAACTCCCGCCGCTCATAGGTTATCTGGTGGCGGGAATCATCGTCGCCAACTTCTGGGACCTGAACGCGGAAGGGGAAAGCGTCGTCGGCATACTGTCGGATATGGGATTGGTCATGCTGATGTTCTGCATCGGTCTCGAGATCAATCTGAAGAAGATCAAGAAACAGGGTCTGTTCGCCATAGAGGTTGCCGCGGTACAGTTGCCGTTGATGGTGTTCGGCGGATTCCTGGCGGGGATGCTGCTCGGATTCAACACCCTCCAATGCATCACACTGGGTGCGATAATATCCGGTTCCAGTACGGCAGTGGTCATGGCCGTCCTGAAATCACAGGGCAAGCTGGACAAGGAGCACATCGAGATGCTGGTCCTGATCACCATCATGGAGGATATCGGACAGGTCATCATACTCTCCATAATCACGCCCATGCTCGCAGGTACATCCCTGGACACCAACGGTCTGATCGTGATGATCATCAGCATCCTGGTGTTCATGATCGCCAGCATAGTGATCGGACTCCGTATCGTCCCCCGCATCATGAACTGGGTCTCCGACAACGTGTCCTCGGAGGTTCTCGTCGTGTTCTCCATCGGAATGGCCTTCGGAATGGCCCTCCTGTCCACATTCGTCGGACTGTCCATGGCTATCGGAGCGTTCCTGATGGGTATGATGGTCGCATCCTGCAGGAAGAGCAAGGAGATCAACCACGACATCGAACCCATGAAGAACCTGTTCATGGCCATGTTCTTCATATCCATCGGAATGGAGATCAGCCTCGGTACGCTGGCCGACAACATCGGCATGATTGTGATATTCTACCTGATATTCGCGTCATTCAAGATCGGTACCGTGTTCCTCGCATATTGGGTCGGGAACGAGAAGGCCCGTATAGGATTCATCTCCGCAGTCAGTCTCGCCGCCATGGGAGAGTTTGCCTTCATCATAGCCAAGGAAGCCCTCGATCACAATGTGGTGGATGATGCGTTCTACACATCCGTCATCGGAGCGGCCCTCATCTCCATGATAATGCTCCCGTTCCTGACAAGGTTCGCGGACAGGATCTGGGACAAGGCGGAGGAAAAGTGCCCTGCAAGAGCCAGGACCATCATCGACAGGATCAGCATGGCCAGGAACAATCTCTACATGAACATGGCCGCGATGTCCAAGAGGTCACAGAAAGCCCTGCACAGGAGCATGACACATGCATACATGAACGTCATGTTCATCGCACTCATAGAGATCCTGTTCTACGTGCTCATGCCGTACGGCATAGATTGGTTGTACAATGCGTTCGGCGGAAACACCACCATATGGGGGATAGGGCTGCTGGTGCTGAACTTCCTCGCCCTGGCGGTACCTACATACCACCTTGTCAACAACACGAAGTACCTGGATGAGCTGGTCATAGCCGGTGCGAGGCGTGTCGCCCACATGAACGGACAGGAGGGTGAGCCCGGCCGCATCTACCAGAAGTACCTGGACATCAACACGTACATCATCGTGGCGGTCATGGATTGCGCCATCCTGTTCGTGATCCCGAACCCTCTGGACCTGTTGTCACACCTGGCGGTGTTCATAATCGCAGGAGTACTGATCGTTCTGATGTACCGCAGGACGTCCCGCAAATCACAGTCCGATTTCACAGAGGAAGAGGACGAGGATATGATGGATGAGACCTCGACGGAACCCGTGGAGATACCCGAATCCACATTGGGTCCGGAGAAGGTGATAGTCCACGGAGTCACCGATCAGGTCGGGGACGAGATCGAGATCTTCATTCCCGACAACGGGGACAGGAAGAACGGATTCTGATCCACAAAGGTTTTTCGAGGTCGGGACCGTCCACGATACCCGACCTCATGGAGCTCATCTGAGACAGAGGGAACGCCAGATGTCCTCGGACTTGGATACGACATCCTCTGTGTCGAGGGTTGTGATCTGTCCGTTGTCCACGACGAGGTCTCCCTGACAGAACACCGTCTTCACATTGAGACTGTTACCGGAATAGACGATGTTGGCGATGATGTTCTCGGGAAGGAGGGGCCTGAGGTTGGGTGCCTTTCCATCGAGGATGACGATATCGGCATACTTCCCGGGTTCGATGGATCCGATGGAGTCCTGCATTCCAACGGCCTTGGCACCGTTGATGGTGGCGAAATCCAGAAGTTCCTGTGCCGTGGTGACGGTTGGATCCCATCTGCTGGACTTCTGGAGAAGCCCAAGGATCTTCATCTCAGAGAACATGTCCAGGGTGTTGTTGGTGGTGTTACCGTCGGTTCCGATGGAGACGTTGACACCGTACTTCTGGAACTCGGGGACGGGTGCGACACCGCCTGTGGCGAGCTTCATGTTGGACACGGGACAGGAGGAGATCGACATTCCTGCCTCCCCCATCAGCCTGACCTCCCTGAGGGTGAGCCATGCCGAGTGGGCGGCGACACCACGGGGACCGAGGACACCGATGTTGGACAACCACTCCGCAGGTCTCATGCCGGTCTTCTTCTTGTGGTCGTTCACCTCACCTCTGGTCTCGGAAAGGTGGAAGTTCATGGGTGCACCGACCTTATCGGAGAACTCCTTGGCCCCGACACAGGTCTCCTCGTTGCAGACATAGACTCCCTGGAGACCGACTCCGGGAACGATCTTGCGCTCATCCTTGAAACGGTCATAGAAGTTCCTGCAGTTCTGCAGGGGGTTTCCGACCTGGGTGGTGCACTCCTGATCGAGTACACACCAACAGAGGACTCCCCTTATGCCGGCCTGCTGTGTGGCCTTGGCGATGACATCCTCGGAATAGTAGAGGTCCATGAAGGTGGTGGTACCTCCGCGCATCATCTCCATGCATCCGAGTTTCGTACCAATGTCCAGATCCTCATCGGTTCTGTCGGAATCGATCTTGAAGACCTTGTCAAGGAAATCGGGGAACAGGAGATCGTCGACAACCCCTTTCATTACAGACATTGCCACATGGGTGTGGGTGTTGATCATACCGGGCATGACAATGTCGCCTGTGGCGTCTATCTCCCTGTCGGCGGTTCCGTTGTAGGCGGGGCCAACCGAGACGATCCTCTCGCCATCGATGACCACATCACCGCGTATGATCCTCCTGGAGGCGTCCTGGGTGACGATCCAGGCGTTGCGGATTGCTGTTATCATGGCACCATCATCCATCTGCTCCCTTAAAAAAGGTGCCAGCATGTCGAATGGGACAACCCGTTTTATCATCTATCCGACACATCCTCCATCCATGGGAACCGATGACGGAAGGGACCGGGTATTCGATGCATTGTCCGGAGAGGCGTCCGGAGAACCTCCTGTGGCGGTTTTCACCCAATCATCAACCCTGTCACAAATGGATTCGACGGATGCGCCATGGCCGAGGGCACACTCCGATCCGAGCATCATGTCGAGACTAGGGTCGGCACAGGCCGACATGTTCGGATTCGATTCGGTCCGCGTTCCATTCTGCGTCACCGTTGAAACGGAAGCCCTGGGATGCAATGTGGATCTTGGATCACGCACATCCCCGCCAAGAACACTCCCGGGATCGTTCACACTCGACCCGTTCGGGGGAACATCCTCCGATCCATCGGACATACCGTCCCCCACGGAGTTCCTCGATTCCCCCAGGGTGAACGTGGTCTCCGAAGCGGTGCATCTCCTGTCGGAGAGCCATGGGGGCAGGGTCCCGGTTGTTGCCGGAGTGACATGTCCGCTGACCATGCTGAGCCAGATGGTCGGTGCCGAGAACATGGTGATCGCGACGTTGTCATGTCCGGAGACCGTCATGAGATGGTCGGAGGAGATAACAGAGCGCCTCATCGGCTACATTCACCTGCTTGAGGATTCCGGCGCCGACATCATCCTGTTGGGAGAGGCCTCTGCATCCCCCGATCTAATCGATCCACGGATGTTCGATGAACTTGCGGGAACACACCTCAGCCGCCTGTCATCAGAAGGAACATCGTACAAGGTTCTCCACATCTGCGGACATGTGGAACCTGTCCTCGACAGGATATCGGGACTCGGATACGATGGGCTTTCACTGGAGGGGGCCATGGACCCCTATATTGCAAAGGAGATCGTAGGGGACAGGTCATGTCTGGTCGGGAACGTCGGCCCCGTGGATCCGCTGTTGACTGGAACCCCATCCGATGTCGTCATCGCATGCGAAAGGAGCAGGGACGCAGGTTTCGGCATCATAGCACCGGGCTGTGGCATACCCATACAGACCTCCGATGACAACCTCATGGCCATGACATCCCATCGTCCGTGGTAACTTGGATATAGTCATCGACTGATATCGGACACGATGGGATTCCGCATCACTTTTCTTGGAACCGGCGGTGGAAGGCACACCACCATGTATCAGGTCAGATCCACGGGCGGCATGCTCATCGAACATGATGGCAAACACCTGCATGTGGATCCGGGACCGGGAGCCCTCACAAACATGCACAGGATACACTACGACCCCGTCCTCACTGACTCCGTTGTGATATCCCATTGCCATCCCGACCATTACTCCGACGCAGAATCGGTCATAGAGGGGATGACCCATGGCGGATGGAGGAAGAGGGGGCACATCTACGGATCCCCCACGGTCATAGAAGGGGAGGGGAACCTCGGCCCCTGTCTATCCCCCTATCATCTTGGGGTTGCGGAGGGATTCACCGTCTTCAGACCGGGGGATGTACTTGATATCGATGGGATGAGGGTGGAGATAACCAAGGCAGTCCACAGCGATCCCACGAACGTCGGATTCAGATTCCACACAGACAACGGCATCGTGTCCTATGTGAGCGACACGGAGTACTCGGACGAGATAGCGGACCAGTACATCGGAACCCGCGTCCTGATCCTGCCTGTGACCACGCCCCTCGGCAACAGGATAAGATACCATCTGTGCACCGATGACGCATTGACCTTCATCGACAGGGTGAGACCCGAGCTGGCCATATTCATCCATCTGGGAGTGGTCATCCTCAAGAGGGGAGCCGATTCACAGGCGGCCATGGTCCAGGAGGCCACTGGGATACGCACCATAGCGGGAAGGGACCTGATGACATTGGATGTGGGCGAGGAACTCAGGGTATCGGATGCCGAGAGGTTCGATGATGACTGGATACCTCCGTCATCACCCTGATACGGGATAGAAGCCCGCGTAACCCCAGAACGTCTTCTTGTCCAGATTGCTGTTTCCTCCGGCGAGGTATCCCACTGGCAACTGTCCACGGATGGTCTCGACCGAACGGTACAGGGTGTCCCCGAATACGGGATTCCCTGAGACATCGAATCCCGTTATCCCGTATGCATAGGACAGCTTGTAGTAGGAATAATCGACGAGAACCCTCTCCTGGAAATCATCGATGACCACTCCTGCGAACACGTGCCCGGAATGGCCTCCCATGGCCGCATCATATCCGGCCACGAGATAGAGAGCACAAAGAAGGGCTGATGTGTCCTCACAGTCGCCGATACCGTGATAGAGGGTCTCGAGTGGAACGCACCAGTACTCATCGGATCCCCAGACGTAGTAGTCAAAACTCTTGCCGGAGACCGTCGAAGGATACTTCACGGCGAGTTGTACGAAGGACGCCAGGAAGTCCGCGTACCCCTGTCTATCCTCCACATCTCCACCGACACGGATATACTCCATCTTCAATGCGGATTCCAACGAACGGACCGTGTCATCCACCACCACGAGTTCCGGCAGGGACGTGAAAGGCATGTATGTGTGGGTGGAGATCATCCGATCGTTCCAGATCCTGTTCGAATCGCATGCCTCCATGAGATCCTCCATCGGGATTGATATGGTGACGGAAACGGTCTGAACCGAATCATCCAACCTATACTTCCATGAGAACGTACGTTCGACATCACCTGCAATACGGACCTCGAACTCATCATCACCTACGGTTATCGAATACCCTCCGGGGGACAGGTCCAGATGATCCGAGGTCACCTCATATCCCGAATATTCTGTGTAACGGTCCTGCATGAACGTATGGTACATATCGAACACATGCCAGGTGACGGTGTCCTCGGCCGAGAGGACATTCCTCTCCAGATCCAATGTGAAGCCGTCAGGGATCTCGTTGTCGAACGGATACTCCTCCGGTATCGGGGGGATCACGGGATCCTCCGGAGATGTGGGGGTTTCGGGGACGTCGATGAGACCTGAACCCAGGATGACGGCCAAGATCATCATTACAAGTGATAGTAGGGAAACGAACACGATCGAACGATGGCTCATACGGACACCTCCGGCAGGAACGTGTGGTGCGGAACGAAGGTGACCTCCTCCAATGATGAAATCTCCCTGTTGGTGCTCTGGGGCACGTAACCCACCGGCACCGATTTGGTGTATGTCGTCTCGCAGAAATAAAGGTTGGAATCGTGCCCCGGTATCCTCTTCGCCGTGAACATGACACCCTGGAGAGACATCCTCTGATCGAAGCTCTCCAATTCGACACCGACCAACATGTGCCCTGGGATGGTGGCTATCGCGGAATCATAGCCTGCGGCCGAATATATGGAGCACATGAGGAAGGATGTGTCCTCACAATCACCCTGATTGAAGAACAGGGTCTCCATGGGGTATGCCCAGTACTCACCCATCCCGTACAGATACATGTCCGCACTCCCGTTCTCATCCTCCACATACACTCCATCGGAATCGATGACGGACGGAGGATAGACTATGTTACACTGAACGAACGACAGGAGATAATCGGCATATCTCTGATCACTCAACGATGCATCCACTCCATAGGCGGACCTGTACTCGGTTGCGAGGAGATCCGTCAATCTGAGGATGGGAGCATCCACCTCCACGAACCTGGCCTCACTGAGCGCGGACACCTGCCTACGGATGTCGTCCATATCGGAATACAACAGATACTCATCCAATGTGAATTGGAAATCGAATGAGAACGATCTCATCTCGCCATCGATCACGGCCGTCCATGTGTATGTGTTCACGATCGTTCCCCTCACTATGAGGTAACCGGATGCCGACTCGACACCATCTACATTCAGGACCACGAGGTACTCCCCCGGTCCAGGAGACAGATTGGGGCCCTCTGTGACATCGTAGCCACGTTCGACATATCCTCCATCCGAGGATGTGAGATATGATGCATGCAGATTCCTGACCATCCACTGGGCACCGGATCCACTGTACACCAGACCATCGCCGACGATCGAGATGTCGTCCGTCACAAGTCCACCGGTT
>JAEDJU010000174.1 GCA_016296195.1 Candidatus Methanomethylophilaceae archaeon
CGCATGTCTCCGTTGGCATTGGAGGCTATGATCTCCATAGCGGCTGGATCAATATCAACACCCTCCTTCTCCGCGATGGCATAGAGTGCTTTCGCTATGGATGGAGATCTAGGTTTCGCAAACTTGATCTGGATCGTATCATTCTTGACGGTACTGCTCTTCCTGCTGATCTCGTAGAAGTCGTTGACGATCAGGATGACAGGCTGTTTCGTCGTCTTGATCAGGTCGTTGACCATGGGCAGGGCTCCCCTGTCCGCATTGCCGAAGAAACTGTCGGCCTCATCCAGGACGATGAGCTTCCTCCCCCCATTGCGGGTCCCCTTGTAGGTTCCATCCTCGGAGAACGTATTGAATCTGGAACCCCTCAGGGCGATCTGCTCGATGTCCTTCCCGGTACGCTGATCGGATGCGTTCATCTCCACGATGTCCCATCCCATCTCCAATGCGAGTGCCTCGGCGGATGTCGTCTTACCAACTCCGGGAGTTCCCATGAGGACAACGGCTCTCTTCTCCGGAATACCCTTCTCCCATGATTCCGCCCATCCCCTGAGGGCGTTGACCGCAGAAGGGTTTCCAATGACACCTTTGAGGTCCTTCGGTCTGTACTTCTCGGTCCAATCCATCATCTCACCTCAGGGGAGTATATGTAGCGCATGGCATCGAAGACACTGTACATGAACAATCCCACACGCAGTATCATCACGAAGAAGGATGTCGAAGGCACCCAGAACGGACAGAGGATGCACATGATGGCAGTAATTGCCAGGAACATGAAACCTCTTGACCATTGTCTCATGACGAAATGACCCAATCCGAAGATGTTGAAGAATGCCGGCACGGTTGCGAGGATAAGGGCGATTATGCGTTTACCATCCATCCTCACAGGAACCATAGGCCTTTCGAGGACAAGGGCGGCACCGCATTTGGTGCAGAAGCTTTCACCCCCCTTCACCGGCTCTCCGCATACGTGACATCTCTCAGTGTCTATGTGTCCGTTGTCATCCATTCTGAGGGCCTTCGATTTGAGGCAACCGCAATAGTAACAGAAATCCGCATCATCGGGTATCTGGTTTCCGCATTGGGAACAGATGTACATCATTGAATCACATCATCGGCCAGGTGCATGCGGTAGATGCCATTGGCGCACTCGACCTTAATAGGTTCGCCATACAGATCCGATATCTTCCCGTCGGTGAGTAGTTCATCCTTATCTCCGTCGGCGAAGACCTCTCCGTCCCTGATCATGACGACACGCCTCACACTTGCGGGGATGTCCGTCAGTTCATGGGTGATCATGACGATGCTGACACCCTTCTCTATCAGTATGTCGAACATGGCCCTGAACTTGGATTTCATTACGATATCGAGGCCGGTCATCGGTTCATCGAGAACCAGGAGGTCGGGGTCGGTCACCATCGCCCTGGCGATGAGGGCCCTCCTCATCTCTCCCAGAGAGAGGTTCTCAATATCCCTTGTCAGAAGGTCATCAATGCCCATCATCATCGCGCAGGAATGGACCTTGGACACCATCTCGTCCGTGACGGTATGGTTGCGGAACACGTCCAGACTGTTGAAGAATCCGGAACATATCACCTCGTAGACCTTGGTGTCGCTACGGAACATATTCTGAAGATCCATGGACACCACTCCCATCCTACCACGGACATCGAAGAGGTTCCACCTCTCCATTCCGAAAATGCGCATGGTGGCAGGTGAATCCTCATCGTAATACGGGTGGATGTCACCACGAAGAAGCTTGATCAGTGTGGTCTTTCCGGAGCCGTTCGGTCCGATGACCGCCACATTCTCACCTTTGAAGATGTCAAGGTCAACAGATCTGAGGATGTATCTACCATCCCTCACGATCGAGACGTTCCTGAGCTCCAGCGCCTTCTCCATGACGACCCCTATCGGGATTCCGTACTTAAGAGGTCGGTATCACTGTATGGAAGTCAGGATGGAATCCACTGCGGCAAGATGTTCTGCGACCTGTCTCCCCTCCTCGGTGAGGGTGACCACGGTGGATCTCAGGGCGTTATTGTACTCGGTGCTGATCAATCCCATGGCTTCGAGACGTTCCACCTTTAGGGTCATGCGGGGATTGGTTGAGACTGCATCGTATATGTCCGTCTTCCTGCTAGGGCCCTTCTCACGGAGGTACATCAGCATGGACATCAGATGCTTCTCCTCCAAGGTCGATATCCTGTACGTCTTCCTCTCCACCATTCCAATATCCTCAGTCTGTGAATGTTAGAGTATTGAGAGGTACTCAAATATAAAACTTTGAGAACAGGATTCCACGATTGTGGAACCATCTTTTATAAAAAATGAATAAAGGGGGAACGAACCCCCTGTTTGTGCTCACTCTGTGATGGGTTCCGAGTTCTCGGAGGTCCTGTTCCTCTCGATGACCAGGACGATGGCCATCAGTATGATGGAGATGGGCAAAGCCACCACCAACGGGTCCAGGAAGGATATGATGGAATCGGGGAACAGCACCTTGCTTCCCGTGATCAGCTTGCAGATGGGCAGGAAGATGCTCATTCCGGCATTGATGAACAGGGCGAAGAACAGATATGTGGCCGTTCCTCCGACGATGCTCGCCAATGCGGCCTTCTTGCAGGGCTTCTTGGAATACAGTGCGTGGAAGTATGCTGGGAGCAGTGCGGCAGCGGTCATACCCATGAAGACGGAGGTTGCCTTTGCGATGATGTCCTTGGGCATCAGGTAGCAGTAGACGACCACCAGTACAAGGATGATGACGATGCATATTCTGTTGACCCTGACGTTCTTGGAGTCACCGGTGATGGTTCCCTTCCTGTTCTGGACAAGGGTGTACAGGTCGTATCCTCCCGCGGCTCCGATGGTGTGCATCAGGGCACTGATCGTGGAGATGGCGGCACAGACCAGGGACAGCAGGAACAGTGAGATGAAAACGTCACCGAAGCTGATGCCGTGGAACACCTCGAGAATGTACTGGGGTATGATGAAATCGGTGTTCAGTCCGAGATCTCCTGCAACATACTGGAATGCTGTCAGTCCTCCGTGCTCGTTCGCGAAGTAGACGTTGCTAAGTGCTCCGACGGTGTATGCGGATCCGACAATCACCAGCATGAAGATGGATCCGATGATGAGTGACT
>JAEDJU010000020.1 GCA_016296195.1 Candidatus Methanomethylophilaceae archaeon
AGGTTCGAACCTTCTACGGTGTCGTAACCGCGTTCGACATATCCCCCATCCGAGGGTGCAATAAATGATGCGTGTAGGTTCATGACCAGCCACTGGGCACCGGATCCACTGTACACCAGACCATCACCGACGATCGAGATGTTTTCCGTCACGAGGTCGCCGGATATGGTGACATTGCCCTGGGTCCTCTGGACCACATCATCGTCGCTGTACAGGAGGATGCATGCCGACACCAGGGTTATCGCCACGAGGAGGATCGCTATGGCGATCTTCGAAACGTCCCTCGAACTCCCTCCATCCACCGACCGAGATGAAGGGACGAATGACGACACAGGTGCACCGCATCCGCTGCAGAACCTTGCCTCCGGAGGAAGCTCCTTCCCGCACATGCGACAGAACATGGAACTCAATGACCCGCTGTGTTACTTAACGCTGATGTCGGATTGCTCAGATGATCTCCCACTCGATGAGGACCTCGTCCGTGAACTCCAAACTCTCCGGAACGATGTCGGCCAAACCGTTAACCGACCTGTCGCACATCATCAGCGGCCTCATGCCATCCTGTCCGTAACGTATCGATATTATGGAGCCCAGACCGACACGGGCGACGGTCGTTATCTGCTCCGCCTTGGAAATGGCATCGGCTACAGCAGATCTGCGCGCATCCTCCTCCGCGGAGGCCTTGTCGGCCAAGGCGAACTCCGTGGAGAACCTGGGGCATCCGTCACCGGACAGGGCACCGAGGATCCTGTTGACCGTGTCCGAGTCGCATCCGACCTCAATCCTCATGGAGTGTATGTATTCGAACCCCCTCAGAACCTGCCTGCGGCCATCGTCCTCGTATTCGTAATGGGGCCTGACGGACACGGACACGGACCTGAGGATCTCCGAATCGAATCCGGATTCCATCAACCTCATCCTCAGAGGCGATATGCATGTGACCGACCTGTCCACCGCCTCATCGTATGTGTCGCATACATCCTGCACCACACCGTTGAGCCTCACCGTGTCGGGCCTCACACGGACCCTCCCCTCACCCTTGACGGATATCGTCCTTTCCATGATGGATGTCATCACAAGGGAAATGATAATCCTCTCTACTGACGTTTATGTATCATAGTAGACAGACCATACTAGAATCATACACCACGTTCGGTGTTGTTCTGTCACTTTTATTTACATGTCAAATTAATTTAGTGATATGGTTGATAACACCAATCTCACCACGAAGGGTGGGTCACCCGTACCTGACACCAACAATTCCCTGACTGCAGGGAAGCGTGGGCCCATGATGCTCCAGGACGTCTGGTTCCTGGAAAAAATGGGCCACTTCGACAGAGAGGTCATCCCCGAGAGACGTATGCACGCTAAAGGATCTGGTGCGTTCGGTAAATTCACCGTCACACACGACATCACACGTTACACTAAAGCGAAGCTCTTCTCAGAGGTTGGGAAGGAGACTCCTGTGTTCGTCAGGTTCTCAACCGTTGCCGGAGAAAGGGGAGCTGCGGACGCAGAACGTGACATCAGGGGATTCGCTGTCAAGTTCTACACCGAGGAGGGTAACTGGGACCTGGTCGGTAACAACACACCCGTGTTCTTCATCAGGGATGCACTCAGATTCCCCGACCTCAACCATGCGGTCAAGAGGGATCCGAAGACCAACATGCGTTCCGCACAGAACAACTGGGATTTCTGGACCATGATACCCGAAGCCCTACACCAGGTCACGATCGTCATGTCCGACCGTGGAATCCCGTATTCCTACAGGTACATGCACGGATTCGGAAGCCACACATACAGCATGATCAACGAGGCTGGCGAACGTGTATGGGTCAAATACCACTGGGTCTGCCAGCAGGGGATCAAGAACCTCTCCGATCAGGAGGCAGAGGAGCTCATCGGAAAGGACAGGGAGAGCAGCCAGCACGACCTGTTCGATGCTATCGAGCGCGGGGAGTATCCCAAGTGGACACTGAAGATCCAGGTTATGACCGAGGAGCAGGCACGCAACCACCATGAGAACCCCTTCGACATCACCAAGGTGTGGAAACATGGCGAGTATCCGCTCATCGAGGTAGGAGAATTGGAGCTCAACAGGAATCCCGAGAACTACTTCGCAGATGTGGAGCAGGCGGCATTCGCACCCACCAACCTTGTACCCGGACTCGGCCTCTCACCCGACAAGCTCCTCCAGGGAAGGATCTTCGCATACGGTGATGCACAGAGGTATAGACTTGGAGTCAACCACAACCTCATCCCCGTCAACGCACCCAAATGCCCAGTTAACTCATATCACCGCGACGGTGCCATGAGGGTGGATGGGAACTACGGGTCACGCATATCATACATCCCCAACAGCTACGGTGAGTGGAAGGAGAACGGAACCGAGGAACCCCCGCTTCCGATGGAGGGAGACATCGCCCGCTACGATCCAGGAGAGGATAAGGACGATGATGTCTTCTACCAGGTAGGAGACCTGTACAGACTCCTTGCAGAGGACAAGAAACAGCTCCTGATCGAGAACACCGCTAGGAACATCGCACCGGTCACTGAGAACATCAAGTATCGCCATGCGGTCCACTGCTACAAGGCGGACAAGGACTATGGATTCCGTATTGCCGATGCACTCTCCCTTGACAGGTCCAAGGTGGAGGAGCTGGCAAAGCTCGAGGAATCCGAACTCCAGAAGGCCACCTGGTCATCCTGATCTCAAACGGGCCTTCGAGGCCCACCTTCCGTCCGGGGATCCACCTCGGACGGTTCACTTCTCATGAACGATTCGGAGAAAAGCATCAGCTCTCCCTCCTCCACATGGTCGACCTCACGGAAACGGGACCTGTCCAGGACCTCAATGTAATAAGGTCTGAGATCCGAGACCGCGGTCACACGCATACATGTCTCATGGCGGGACACCTTCGCCCAACAGAAACCATCCGTGGCTATACCCATCCTCGACCCATCGGTACGCATGGCGGCCATAACCCTGGATGATGCATGGGAGAGAGGACTGTTCATCGGTGATGCGGCCATCGCCAATCCCGGAACACAGCCATCCGCAACATCATAGGAGGAAATCCTGCCGTATCCGAGATTCTCCATCATCGGCAGGATCAGTACACGGAGAGTCAGGTACAACGGATCCTCTCCGGAACGTATGTCCTTGTAGGATGGGGCATGGTTACCCGAGATCACCTTACCGGCCTTCCTGTGACCGAGACATCTGTCCAGTTCGGACAAAGCACACTCCATGGTGCTCCTGAATATTTCGGACTCCATGTGTGACCGACTGGAGCACGCTTTATAGGCATGACATCAACAGATAACCGAAAATACCGAAAGTGGTCGGATACGGTGATATGGAAAAAACACGGAGTGGTGGGCCCGCCCAGATTTGAACTGGAGTTACGTGCACCCCAAGCACGAAGGATACCAAGCTACCCCACGGGCCCAACAAGGCTGGGCAAGTGGTTATGATTTATATAATTACGCACAAGCGGAAAGACCGGTACGATGATGTTCGAAAGGATGTGACAATCTGATCAGAAGGATTGGAGTGGTGGGCCCGCCCAGATTTGAACTGGAGTTACGTGCACCCCAAGCACGAAGGATACCAAGCTACCCCACGGGCCCATGCAAAACGGGGAAACAGGTTTTCATTTAAAAAGTTAACGCTTCCGGCGGTACCTGGATACCGACCGGAAGCTTCGAGTTTCATCCGAGAGGAGCAATCTCCCCGATCAGGTCAGCATGGGAGACGATCATCCTGCGGCAGCAGTATCTCTCGAATCCAAGATCATCAAGGATGGCCTTGGGATCCTCGCCCTGCTGCTTGCGTTTGACGTACTCGGGGTAGGCTGAGCCCACGACCTTTCCGCATGTGAAACATCTCACCGGAATTATCATGCTATCACCTTAACGGTACGACTTCTGCTTCTTGGCACGGGCACCGGGTCCGAGGGGGTTCTTGGGCAGTTTCCTCCTGTCATCGTTGATGATGAGGGTCCTGTCATATGCCCTGAAGATTGCCTCGAGCTCCTCGTCCTTGTAGAACTCAACGAGTCCCCTGGCGATGGCGGTCCTTGCAGCTGCGGCCTGACCCATGACTCCTCCACCGTTGACGGTGACGGCGATGTCGACCTTCTCTGCTTTCTCGGGGACCAGACCGAGGGGCTCCTCGATCTTGAGCCTTGCCAGCTCAGGTGTGAAGACGTTGATGGGGATGCTGTTGATGGTGACCTTTCCGTTACCCTCTTTGACAACAGCCCTGGCGATGGCGGTCTTCCTCTTTCCGCTTGTGTTTACGCACTCGACCATGGGATCATCTCACATTGGAACCCAGGAATTTGGAAACGGCTCCCAGGGTTGTGTATTTGCCGGTGATCTTTCTGTTTGCCTCTGCGGGCCTCTCCTTCTCGCAGTCCTCGAACTGCTTGGGGGTTCCGACAAAGACATGGAGCCTCCTGTAGGCGTCCCTTCCGCTGGTGGTTGTCCAGGGAATCATTCCCCTGACGCACCTCTTGAAGAGAAGATCGGCCCTGCGGGGGTAGAACGGTCCCTTCCTCTTGGTGGTGTCTCCACGGTCGACCTTTGCCTTGAAGTCTGCGAAGACGTTCTCCTTGACTCCGGTGATGACGATGGCCTCGGCATTGAGAACGACGACTTCCTCGCCGCCCATGATCTTCTCGGCGACGACACTTGCGAGCCTGCCGTGGATGAGATTCCTTCCGTCGATAATTGTAACCATCCAAATCACCTCATGATCCTGACACCGGTTCCCTTGGGGTTGGCATCGGCCAGCTCCTCGATGGACAGTGTCTTTCCGCCTGCAGCCACGATTGCCTTTGCGGCAGCCTCGGAGAAGCTGTATGCGGCTACGGTGATCTTCTTGCTGATTTCGCCTGCTGCGAGAACTTTTCCAGGGACGATGATTGTCTCTCCGTCCTTGGCATATCTCTCAAGTTTGCTGAGATTCGCTTCGGCCCAGTTCTTTTTGGGTTTCTCGAGCCTAAGCGCGATGTCTCGCCAGATGGCAGCGTCTGTCTCCCTTGTCTTGGCCTTGAGGTTGTCAATGGTTGCGACAAGCTGAGGGTTTGTCTTGCTGTTCATATTTCTGACTCTCCCGACATTGGGTAACGCTCGTATACAGGTGTCGGATATAAAAGTTAGCTTAAGCCGATGGTGTACGACAACCTCTCACGAGACCGCGGAGTGTGATCACAGCCCATCCTCCGATGATGGCCGCACCGATGATCTCGGAAACGGTCATCCCCCACCACAGGTAGGAGAGGATGCCGAAGCCCGCGAGGATACCGCATATGGGAACCCTCAGGAGATTCATGATCAGGGTGGAGATCAGGGACCTCACGCCCATGCCCAGGGATTGGAACATACCGGACGAGACGAAACTCACGGTGATGAATGGGAGAAACACGGCACCGATCCTGAGGAAGTCCACCATCTCCGGGGCGAGGGATGATGTAGCCTCGGAATATGTGAACAACAGGACGATCGCAGGTGCGGCCACGAGTGTGAAGACGGTGAGGGCCAGCATGAAGACCGTTCCGATCCTCAGACTGTAGGTGAACGTCTCACGGAACTTGTCCATCCTCCCGGCACCGTATGCGGCCGCACATATAGGCACGATGGAGAAACCGAATGCCATCGCGGGGATCATGAGCATGTCCAACGCCCTCCACCCTGTGGAGTAGATGGCTATGCCATCGACCGGATCGACGGTCAATATGATCTGGTTCATGATCAGTGCAGTGATGGACATGACGATCATCTCCATGGATGCGGGTATGCCGACCCTCAGGATGTCGGCATCCAGGGAACGGTTGAAACGGAATCCGCGCAGGGGGATGCGGACAAAGGTGTCCTTGCGGATGTAGTACCAGTAGATGCCGAAGACCATGGATGACGACATGGCGATGCATGTGGCCCACGCGGCACCTGCCAGACCCCATCCGAGAACATAGATGAATATCGGATCCAGGATGATGTTGAGGACAGCTGCGAACAGCTGGAGGACCATCGACCTCTTGGATGCCCCCTCGGCACGGAGCAGTGCACTGAACATGGCGGAGACCATGATTAACGGGATGCATACGAACAGAGGCAGGGAATACTCCAGACATTCGGCCAGATAGTCCCCGGCACCCGAGATGACCATGGCGGGTTCCGCGAACATGGTAAAGATGACCGCAAGGATGAGGCCTGCCAGCAGGGACATCATTATGGTCTGGGATGCGACCCTGTTCGTACCGTCGTAATCACCGGCTCCGAGACGCCTTGCCAAGGCCTGTGACGCACCCACGCCGATACCGTTGCCTATCCCCATGACGATGAAGAAGAACGGGAATGCCACACCCGTGGCGGCCAGAGCGGCCGTTCCGAGACCGGAGACCCATATGGCATCGACGATGTTGTTGGCGGACTGGACCACGGTGGCCACGATCATCGGTATCGCCATGGCGATGAGGGCCTTCCTCGGGTCCCCGAGCATCGTCTTCACATCATCGGTGAGCTCCCTGTCGCACTCCATGGTACATAGACTGGGGCCCAGGTATATGAAGACCGCACGGACGGATGCCGGGACATCCGCATGCCGACATGCAATGCCGGTGCATCGGTGCATTATTTCGCGCGTGCGCACCAATATTTATAGGAGTGTGCAATCAAGCGACCCAGTGATTCCATGATTAGGTTCGGTCCCGCAGGCATCCCGCTCTCTTGCAAAGGTCGCACTCTCCAGGACGGCATCGAGGACGTCCACAACCTCAGCCTCAGCGCTCTGGAGATCCAGATGGTCAGGGCCAGCTCCTACACGAGATGTCCCGATGACGAGGAGATCGGAATGACCCTCAAGGACATCGAGGAGGGATTCGTGATAGAGATCGTCAGGGACGGAGAGCCCATCAGCGATCCCGACGAACCCATCGATGAGGACGATGACCTGATCTACATGCCCTCCGGTGTGTCCGACACGTTCGGGGAACTCTACGGGATAGGGGACATGGCGAAGAGGCTCGATGTCAACATGTCGATCCACACCCCCTACTACATGGACCTCGGGTCGAACACCGAACTCACCGACGTCTGTCTCGACAGCATAAGGCACGCGGGACTCATCATGGATGCCCTCGACGGGGACATCGTCGTCACAAGCCTCGGACTCTACGACGACAAGATGGACCGCGAGGAGGTCGACAACAACATCTTCGAGAACGTCGCGATGCTCATGGACTGGTGGCAGGGCAACGGATTGAGGCCCAGGCTCGGAGTGGAGATCACCGGACAGCAGGACGTCTTCGGATCACTGGACCAGGTCCTCGACCTGTGCGAAGCAATCCCCGGGGTCGCCCCCGTCGTGAACTTCTCACACTACCACTCACGCACCAACGGATCCCTCAGGGAGACCGATGATTTCCTGAACCTGCTGGAGCAGGTGGAACCGTACTGCGACGGAAGGATACACACCGCGTTCGCGGGTGTCGACTACATCGACGGAAACGAGAAGAGGCTCACCCCCATAAAGAAAGGTGACCTCAAGTTCGACTACTTGGCGGAGGCACTCATCGAGATGAAGCCCAACGCCACCATAATCTCCACATCACCTCTTCTGGAGCATGATGCGATGTACATGAGGGTCATCCACGAGAGGGTCCTCAGCAAGAAGGTGGCCAAGGACATCAAGGAGAGGAAGAAGGCCGAGGCCGCAGCCTCCGGTGAGTGATTTGGATCCTCTGACCGACATCCTGGACAGATGCCGCTCCGCGGTTATGTCCGTGGATCCGGCATCCAAGGATGCATTGATCGATGCGATACTCGGTAGTCGCAAGGTGTTCATCTACGGATCCGGCAGGTCCGGACTCGTCGGTCAGCTGTTCGCGGTCCGTCTCGTCCAACTGGGATTGGATGTTCATTTCGTCGGTGAGATGACCACCCCGATAATCGGGAAGGACGACCTCACCCTGCTCATCTCCAACACGGGAAAGACATCGTCTGTCGTTCAGACGGCCGTCATCGCCCGCAGGATAGGGTCCAAGATAATCTCCGTAACCGGAAGGGAGGAGTGTGCCCTCAACGAGGTCACCGACATCCCCATAGTGCTCAGGATCGACCATGACGAGGAGGTTGCCAGGACGGCACCCCTCGGAACGTTGTTCGAGGACTCGGCACTCCTTCTGTTCGATTGCATAGTGTGCGACATAATGGAGCGCGAGGGCATCACGGAAGAGGACATGCGCAACAGGCATGCCATCTGGGTCTGAGTTATCACTCCAACATGACCGCATCGGCCCTGCGGACACATTCTCCATCCACGATGTTTATCGTGAACTGACATGCGTACGGGTCCACGACGATCAACACACCCTCGCCCATCCGTTCCCTGATTGCCGATACATCACCGTCTACAGGCTCTATGGATTCGTCCTCGGAGGTCACGGCCATCCCGATGGCCCCATCTACCGAGGGGAGTAGCCCGGTTATCTCATAGAACGTTCCATTGTCATCGGAGGACACCTTTCCACCGAGGTACACACCAACCCGGATGTCGTCGGACATGGACGAATCCGCGATGGCCAGGATGTCCTCGACCGCCTTACCGTGCATGATGACATCGGCGGATGTTCCGCACCTTCCGTTCATGGAACCGTGATGTCACAACCTGTTTATGAATCCCGTAGGGATCCCACGTGGGTCCGGGATGATATCCACAACATCACCTTCCGAGATCTCCATACCGATCCTGTTGCCCTCTCCGATTATCCTGTATCCGTTGGTCATCAGGAAACCCTCCGACCCCCAGCATTCAAGGACGATGTCCGAGATCTCGCTCACATCATCGCGGGGGTCCAGGTCCACCCTCATGCTCGAAGACCTTGCCGTGTTCCTAAGTGTGAATCTGACCATTTTCCATCACCAAAGTGTTCTCTGATGGATGGAACATGGACTGATAGATAAAGGAGAACCAATTTTTTAACTATTATATTCTGTATAGTGGAACATATGGCAGGACTCAGACTACCCGATCATTCACACTGTTTGTACTGCGGGGACCCCATACCCTTCGGGGAGGAGTACTGCAACGACGAATGCAGATCCAAGGAGATGGAAAGGGTCGCGGCAGAGAAGAGACGCGACATGATGTTCTATGTGATCTCCGGTCTGAGTGTCGTGGTTATAATCGCGGTCGGGATCATCCTCTGATCTCGGCGACCGTCCTCGCGACATTGTGGACACGAACGATGTCCGATCCCGATTCGACGGATATCCTGGCGGCCTCGGCGGATGCATCGTCACGGTCCATACCGGGGAACTTCTCCGAAAGGAACCCCTTACGGGACGATCCCATCAGAACAGGATACCCATCCGAGAAATAGGAACTGTTCGAGATTATCTCCATGTTCTGATCGAACGACTTACCGAACCCCACTCCGGGGTCGAGGATGATCCTGTCCTTCGATATCCCCGCATCCAGTGCGGCATCGGTACGTTCCCGGAGGAATCCCCGTATCTCCGTCATGAACCCGTCACCCATGACAGATGCCTGCATGGTCTTGGGCATACCGTGCATGTGCATGATGACCACGGCCACATCGGACCCGGCACAGGCCTCTAACATCCCATCGTCCCTCAGACCGTAGACATCGTTGATCATGTCCACGCCCATCCCTATACACCTCTCCGCCACGGATGCCTTCATTGTGTCCACGGACACGGGAACATCTATCGATGGGAGGAGGTCCCTGAGCACTGGAACCAGGCGGGAGATCTCCTCATCCGCACTGACCGGATCGGAGAAGGGACGGGTGGATTCACCACCCAGGTCGATGATGTCCGCACCCTGGTCCACCATGTCGAACGCATGGCGGACGGCCACTGCGGGATCCGACCACGTGCCCCCGTCGGAGAAGGAATCGGGGGTCACGTTTAGTATGCCCATGATGAGGGGTCCCCCCGTGAGGGTCCCCCTCCTGCATGGGACTTCCATTTCACATCAGCTCGTCGATGACCTCTACGAGGTCCCTGACCTGGATGTCCCTGTCGCCCTTGGCGGAATCCAGGTTGTTCACGCAGAACGGACATGTCGTTATGATGATGTCCGCGAAGGCCGCCTCATCCAGCCTTGTTCCCGCGATGTCCATGGACTCCTCGGGGAATGCGGACCTGACACCTCCGCCTCCTCCGCAGCAGTGGCTGGTCTTGCGGTTGTATTCCATCTCCCTGAAGTCGACTCCGGGGATCTTGGCGATGACCTCCCTGGGGGCCTCGTAGACTCCGCAGTGCCTTCCGAGGTGGCAGGGGTCGTGGTATGTGACCACCTTGCCATCGAGGGGCTTGAGCTTGAGGTCCTGCTTCGCGAGGAACTCTGTGATGTGGAGGACCTCGAAGGGGACGTCCACGTACTTGGGGTACTCGATCTTGAACATCCTGTAGCACCCGGCACATGCGAGGACGAGTGTCTCGATACCGAGGGACTTGATGTTCTCCACGTTCTTCCTCATGAGCTCGGTGACATCCTCCTGGGGCCATCCGACCCTCTGCATGACGGAACCGCAGCAGACCTCATCAACGGTGGTGTAATCGGCACCGATCTTGTCCAGAATGGATATGGTGGCCTGAGCTGTCTTCTTGGACCTGTATGTCGCTGTGCATCCCACGTAGTATCCGATCTTGGCGTTGTGGGGCTTCCTTCCGAGGACCTCCTGCCTGGGGGCCTTCTCGCCGAACGGGTTGCCGGTGGCGAGAATGTTGTCGCACATCGACTTGTGCTTGGGGAGGATGTGTCCGTTCTTCACGAGGTCGGCACGGCACAGCTCGATGATGTCGACGATGTCGACCTTGGAGGGACATCTCCTAACACAGTCCGCACATGTGGTGCATGTGTACATGTTCTCAATGACGGAGGGGTCGGCCTCCAGGTCGCCGTTGAGCAGACCGTAGGAGAGGATGATACGTCCCCTGGAGAGCGCGGAGTCCCATCCGATCGACTTGAAGGAGGGGCAGACGCTCTTACAGAAACCACACATCGTACAGACGTTGACGGCGTTCCTTACTTTCTCAAGATTCTCTGTTCTGAAATCGGTCATCATTCCACCTTCGGAATTGTAACGCTACCGTCCATGAGCACTATGACCCTGGACTTGGGGTTCTCCCTGAGGGCCTCGGCTACCGCATCGGCCACGCTGGGGAACGGTGTTATGTTGGCGTTCGTCAACAGCTCGGGGTCCAGGTCGGTGACGGCCCAGATGGATGCCCATGTGGCGATCTCCGCCATCTTGGCGGCCTTGTGGTATCCGAGCTTGTACTCGGCCTTGAGGTTCTCCAGGACCTGCTTGGGATCCCTGGATGAGGAGAGCTGCGTGAGGAAGGTGGCGTGTCCGATACCTTCCCTGCACTTGGAGACCATGATGATCTTGCCGCCCTCCTTGAGTGCCCACTTTCCGTTGTCCAGGGCCTTCTGAGACTGGTAGAGGTCCACATCCATGGGGTAAGGGGCGACGGAGATGACAACATCGGCCTTCTCGGGGATTGGCACGGAGAAGACCTCGTTAGCCCACTCAACCGCCCTGTCGAACGCGGGGTTGAGGGCACCGGAGGCCACCTTGTAGATGTTCTGGTGCCTGTCGAGGACCATCTGGATGGAGAATATGGCCTTGTCCTTGACGACGGCGAGTGCATCCATCATGTCCTCGTGGACGGGGTTGCCCTCGAGGACCAGGGACTGGGCCTCCTTGTTCATGGCGAGCTTGTGGTTGGCCTCCACGGTCCTGAAGGATGCGACTCCGGGGAGGAAGGACTTCCTGCCTCCGGTGTATCCCGCGAAGTAGTGGGGCTCAACCGATGTGATGATCACCAGACGGTCGGCATCCACGGCGACCTTGTTGACCTCCATGGGCGTTCCGTTCTTCGATGTGCCGAGGTTCACGCACTCGGATTTCTTGGCATCATGGCAGATGATGCGGTCCTTCAGCTCCTGGTAGTGGGATCCGAAGACGAAGTTGTACTCCTCCTCGGTCATGTCCCTGTGGGTACCGGTGGCCACGAGGTATCTCGCGGACCTGAGGTCCATCCTCTTGGACAGTGCATCCAGGACCTTGGCCGTGGGCGTGGGGCGGGTACCGTCGTTGACGATGAACACGACGTCCTCCCCTCCCTCCAGGAACTGCTCCATGGAGTCGTACCCGATCGGATTGTCGATGGATGCTCCGATGACCTCATCTGGATCTCCGCATTCGACATCCTTGGGATAGAAGGTCCCAACGTAGTTCTCATCGGGGATGTCCACTTTCTGGACCCCGTCCTTGCCGTACTTCACATCGATGATCATGTAGACCGACGGGTCGATTGCATCCTCTCTTATAAGTACATACGCGCACGGGAACCAAGGGCCCAGCTTCGAAGTCTATAAATACGGACCAGCTCTCCGCCCCATTGTGGGACGCTTAGTCCCGCGAACGGAAATGTGCCGCAATGGTGAATCCGTAAAGGTGAGAAACATGAGCGACGAGACTCAGGAAACACGCCCGGTTAACGGGAAAAGCATGTACAGCTACATCGCAGACGCATGGAACACCCCCTCCAAGACCTACGTGAAGGAGCTCAACTACGAGCGCAGGATCCAGTGGAGGAAGGAGGAGAACTTCGTCCGCGTCGAGAAGCCCACCCGCCTGGACAGGGCAAGGGCCCTCGGATACAAGGCAAAACAGGGATACGTCATCGTCAGGGCGAGGGTCAGGAAGGGAAGCTTCCAGAAGAGGGCCATCGTCACCGGAAGGAGGGCCAAGAGGAAGGGAATCAACCAGATCACCGTCGGAAAGAGCCTCCAGAGGATGGCAGAGGAGAGGACCGCAAAGAGGTACCCCAACCTTGAGGTCCTGAATTCCTACTGGGTCGGAGCAGACGGACAGCAGGAGTGGTATGAGGTCATCCTCGTCGACCCCGCACACCCCGTCATCAAGGCCGACAAGAAGATCAACTGGATCTGCGAGAACACGCAGACCAACCGTGTCTACCGCGGAAAGACCTCCGCCGGACAGAAGGGCCGTGGAATGAGGCACACCGGAAAGGGTGCCGAGAAGGCCAGGCCTTCCGTCAGGGCCAACCAGAGAAGGATCAAGTGATCCCCCTGTGGGATTGAAACCCCTTACCCGTCCCACATGGGGCGGGGCCACTTTTTCATCATCCCCTATCACCCGTCTCCGACCATTATGGCGTTCTACGGTCGATTCCAAATACTAGTGACTCAGTAGGGATTCACTGAGCAATATGTCACTCAATCCCCCATCAGTGAAGGACCGCACCGCGGTCATCATCGTAGACATGCTGAACGACTTCGTGACAGGGTCCCTGAAATGCGACCGTGCACAGCGCATCATCCCCCCGATGCAGAAACTGGTCGAAGAGGCCAGGAAGAAAGGAGTCTACGTCATCTACTCCAACGATGCCCACATCAAGGGGATCGACAAGGAACTGGAACTCTGGGGAGACCACGCCATCGCAGGAACCCCCGGAGCCGAGGTGATCCCCGAGATCGCACCGACGGATGTCGATTACGTTGTTCCCAAGAGGAGATACAGCGGTTTCTACGGAACCGACCTGGAGATCCTCCTGGATGAGCTCAAGGTCAACACCGTCATCATGACCGGTCTCCACGCCCACATGTGCGTCAGACACACCACGGCGGATGCCTACTTCCGCGGATACAAGATCATCGTCCCCACAGATGGTGTGGAATCATTCACCGAAGAGGACTACCTCAACGGCATCAAGTATCTGAAGGAGGTCTACGGAGCGGAGCTCGTCACCATCGACGAACTTGTGAAACGCTTCTGAATGGATCTAACTTCGACAAAACAGGGTGATGTCCGTCACATGAGACGGACCACCCTGGACTTTTTGATTATCAGAGACCGTTCCTGATGGTCTCGGCGAGGATCTCGACCTCTTCATCGGTCATCCCCATGGTTGGGAAGTAGACCGGAAGATCGTATGAGGACACATCGACCTTCCCGACATCCTCCAACCTTGTTCCGAGGACGTATCCGAAGACGTTTCTCCCGACATCGTGGTCGACCGCCTTCATGATGGGATCGTACTGACGCAGGAGCGGGAGGTAATCCTCACCACGTAGCAGCACCCTGCATCCGCGTTTCATCATGAGCCATGCGGACACGAGGCCACGGTCATCCTCCACGTGTGCCACCACCTTGCCCTGGCTTCCCACGGGGAGCCCGGCATGACATCTGATGTAATCCTGGAAGATGTAGGCCTGATTGTCACGGACCTCCACATAGAATATGACCTCTGGATCGGTGAGGTTGACCTTGACACCTATATCCTCATTGGCCAGGAAGATGGCGGATCCGACCTCACGTCCCACATCCATGCTGCTGTATCCCTGCGAACCTTCCCTGCGTGCCTTGACGGCGAACGACTGTCCCTCGGATATCCTTCCCTTAGAGTACTCGGCCGCGACGGCACACATGTCCTCCATCTTGGAGGAACAGACCTCCGCAACGGAGATGGATGCGACACCGAACACTTTGCGGACGGACCTAACGGCGGCATCCGGATCGGTGGCCTCCACATAGTACCTGGCACCCCTCTTGGTCACCAGGGCCTCGACCCCGTCCTCCATCAACATGGTCAGGATGTTGTCCTTGAGCTGATTCTCGAATCTCCTTCTCACGGGCGCACTCTTGAGCCCGATCTCCGCGTATCTAATGAGCAGTATGGACACACCACCAAATCCGGGTGACAGATAAAAACAGTGCGGACTCAGAGGCACACGGAGGTCATGACGTAGTACAGCACGGATATAGCGGCCATGGCGTACATGATCGGATTCAACTCCGACCTCCTGCGGGCACCGATCATCGAGACACAGTAGATGATGATACCGAACGCTATGCCATTGGTGATCGAATATGACATGAGCATCATCATGATCGTCAGCATGACGGCTGCGGTCATGGGAACGTCATCCCAGTCCATACCCCTGAGTTCTGCGATCATGGCCACACCGACGATGAACATGGCCCCCGCAGTGCATACGATGTCCACCATCTGGAAGATTGGACCTATCAGCAGGGATACAGCGAAGAACATGGCCACGAACACAGCAGTCAATCCTGTCCTGGAACCGGCCTCTATTCCGACCGCGGACTCGGCGTAGGCGGATGTGGGGGTGCATCCGACCACACCGCTTATGGAAGCACAGGCGGCATCGGCGTTCATCGCCCTGTCCAAGACCACATTCCCTCCCACATCCATGATACCGGCACGTTTGCCCACGGCCATGAGCGTACCGGAACCATCGAAGAACTCTACGAAGGCGAATGACACCACGACCATCAGGAACTTTACATCTAGGATCTCCGGTCCGAAACCTCCCAGGAACGCGCCGAAGTCCGGCATAGTGGGAGCCGCGAAGATGGAATCCGGAACCTCGGCGGTACCGAGGACTATGGCCAACAGGACCGTCACCAGCATACCGATGAGGATCGCCCCATGGACCCTGCGGGAGTACAGGA
>JAEDJU010000175.1 GCA_016296195.1 Candidatus Methanomethylophilaceae archaeon
CCTTTCCCTCCATGACGGGCATGGCAGCCTCGGGTCCGATGTCTCCGAGTCCCAGAACACGGGTTCCGTCGGATACGACGGCCACGGTGTTCCACTTCCAGGTGTGCTCATAGACCATATCGGGGTTCTTGGCGATGTCCTTACAGGGCTCCGCGACTCCGGGGGAATACCAGATGGCGAAGTCGTCGAATCCCCTGACACATGCCTTGGGGACGACCTCGATCTTTCCGCCGTAGTACTTGTGCATGACCATTGCGTCCTGTCCGGGCTTCTTGGCCCTCTCAAGGCGCTCCTCGATACTGATGTCCTGTTCGTTGACCATGAGATTCACTCCTCGAATGATTTCTACGAAATTCGTAGAATCACTTCGAATTCTAATATTGCGCATGATGGTTACTGTATTAATAATTTAACAGCCCACAGGTACATCGAAGATGTCCTGAAGACACACCGCACTTTCCCCGAAACATGCGACTGGGGCATGTTTCCATGATAATCCATGATGGAAGGAGAGGAAGTAAACTCCGTTTGAACACCACTGGTTGAATAAGAGGCCCAGGATCGTGCTTAAAATGGTTGGCACAGGAGTATCCGGAATGACTCCCCTCATAAACGGCGACGGATCGAATCCAATCTCGAGGACAGCAACTCCATGACAGCCCCCACACGCCTATCCGACATGTATAATGATGACCTCAGGATAGACTCGATCTCCGGATAGAGAACTTCGACGGCATCCACATCTACCCAGGAGAGATCGGATACGAACCGCATCTGATCCTCGAATGTCTTGGAGAAGGGCTTGCATTCCCGCCCCGATAAGAGAGCGATATCGGATGACGGAAATCCCACACCGAGGGAATTGCCGGTATCGAATATCGGTGCCGCGGAAATCCATTCCAATGAATGGGGATCACGAATTATTCCGAAATTGTTCATGTGACGGTCGTTGTTGGCGGTGATATAATCGATAACGATCATCCTGTCCAGCGCCGGTACCACATCCATACCGTTCTCGGAACAACATCTGACATAATGGGCGTATATGGATGAATTGTCACCATTCTTCAGAGACCTGAAGACATGGAATGCACTGATGAATTCCGTCTCATCGTCAACGAAATCCGGACACACCGAGTACGGACGCCTGCCATCCCAGATGAGATCGTACCTGACATGATCCACACCAAGTGCGTCCATTATGCGGGATGCGATAACCTCGTTGAGAGGCTCCTGAAGCGATTCACCAGACCCACCTTTGATCAGACACCTCTGCCCATCGATGATCCTCCATCTCTTCTTCAGATTGCCCTCGGACGTTATGTCGGGGGATGAGAGATCTATCGACCCCTCCTGAACCGATCTTCCAAAGAGAACATCTCCGACATCATCCGAGAAATCGTTGTCGAAATAGTTCACATCCCTCCATGCGAGATCCGAACCGACGGGTTTCACCCATAGTGATCTGACAATGACAAGGCCATTGAACGTATCAACAACGGTGCATTGTTCGAAACATCCAGTGAATCAAAGAAAGGACGGATATCGGAACGACTGGACGGTATTGACCTTCCGAACCACCATTCCTTGAAACGTGCTGTATCAATGAACTGTCCTTTCACGAACGTTGACAGAGGCATGTGGTCTGGATTCTGTACAGATATCTTCTCCACGATCGCTCCAGAGGATGTATCCACTTCGAAAGAAGCGACTTCAACATCATCATGCATCAATCCGTACAACATCCGATCACCTATGGGAGGGACAGACATCATGGCGATATGTCACCATCGTCACCCATATTATACGATTACATCATGGTCCGAGACATGGGCAGAGAGATAGTTGTCACACTCATCGACGGATACATAGACGACCCGGCGGCGTTGGGCGTCCCACCGTACATCTCGCCCATGATACGCTCCATTGCCGGAGCGGCGATCGATGCCGGAGCGGACCGTGTGGAATACATCTCCATCGACATGATCCGCAAGGGGAAGAGGATCCCCGAATCCGCGGTCACCGTCGTCCTATCCGGGAACACCGTGCCGGGGAAGTACCTGAGGAGCATGCCCATGTCCCTGAAGGAACTCGATGCACTGTTCCCACAACTGACCGGATGGAGACTCATCAGCGGTTCGGCTGCAGACTCCCCACAGGCCGAGAGGTTCGATTTCATCATCAAGAGGGATATCGCGGCATCCCTGTACGATGGCATGACGGGGAAGGAGGTCGGCGAGAGGCTCCGCACCCTGGAGGAATGGAACAGATGGATGCTCCTCGGTGCCGATATCGTAACCCAGCATCAGGACTTTCCGGAACCCCTGGTCGTGGAGATAGAATCCTATCGCGGATGCCACCGCTGGGCAACCGGGGGATGTTCGTACTGCATCGAGCCCACCAAGGGTAAACCTTTGATGCGCTCACCGAAGGACATCCTAGCGGAGGCCTCCAGATTGAAGGAACTGGGTGTCAGGAACATACGTGTTGGCGGACAGACATGCATCATATCCTATGGATCCGAGGATGATTCCGGTACACCGAGACCGAACCCCTCTGTTGTAAGAGAGCTTTTCGAAGGTCTCAGGGACATGGGGTTCGACACCATCCACGTGGACAACGCCAACGCCGCGGTGATATCCACCTATCCTGAGGAATCCGAGGAGGTCCTGAGGATCCTCGCCGATTGCTGCACGGATGGAAACGTGCTCGCACTCGGTATGGAATCCGCCGATCCGAGGGTGGTCATCGAGAACAATCTGAACAGCACCGCCGAGGAGGTCCTGGATGCCGTCAGGATGATCAACAGGATCGGAGGGGAGCGGGGACCGAGGGGCATGCCCAAACTGTTGCCCGGGATAAACATCATCTGCGGATTAGACGGTGAGACCGCCACCACATACAGGATGGATATGGAACTCCTGGAGAGGATCAGGGACGAGGGGCTGATGATCAGACGCATCAACATCCGTCAGGTTCTGCCCATAAGGAAGGAGTTCAAGGTCAAGGTGGACCAGCGCAGGTTCAAGAAGTTCAAGGAACAGGTCCGTGAGGACATCGACAGGGTCATGCTCGAACGCATCGCTCCCTATGGAACTGTCCTGAAAGATGTCTACATG
>JAEDJU010000176.1 GCA_016296195.1 Candidatus Methanomethylophilaceae archaeon
GGTTCCGGGATCACCCGTCTCCACCTCATCGTTTTGATCGAAATGGTTTCTACCGGCCGGGGAAAAAGACCCCGACCGGCTTTGATGATCATCAGCTGAAGACCTTCTCCAACAGGGCCTTCGCATCCTCCTCGGTGACCTTCCTGGGGGTCAGGGGTGCGAAGCACTCCACGGACACATCCTTCGCCAGTGCGACCGCATCGGCCTCGGTGACCTCCACACACTCAGCCAGCCTCTCACCAGTGGCGGCGCAGTATGCAGTGTATTTGCCTCCATCGAATGCGGGAACCCATTTCCCGCCGATGAAGAGTTTGTATTCATTGTCAAGTCACATTACTTCGAGCACTTGGGAATCCATGAACCAATATCCAATTCGTTGTATTTTGACTGTGAGATGAGTTAGCATGGCACGGTCCACGGAAGTAAGAGTGACCGCACGGTACCTGTTTTATCTACCCTGACGGCGAAACCGATGATGTGACCCGCGAGGGGAACGGGGCTCGGGGCAGCGAGCCTTCGTCCGAGAGGATGAGGATGGTCAGGGGAGACCCCGACACTGTCAACCGGTAGACCACATCCGTACACGGATGCTGGGATTCGTTTCTCAGAGGATGTTCGGGGCGTACATCTCTCTAAAGAAGTAATTGCTGTTATCGACGCCCCCTTTTCCTAAGGTGATATTGATGATCAGACCGTCCGGGATAGGTGAGGGACTCACCCTCCTCAGCAAAGCAGATACAAAAATCCTCCACTGCATCGGCAGAGGACTGACTAATGCGAAGGAAATTCATGCAGAAATCGGACTATCGACGGAACAGATCTATGCAAGAGCTATCGTATTGAAAAGGTTAGGCATCCTTGAGAACCGTAAAGGCATACATCTTGCAAAAGAGGAACTCCCTCAAAAACTAGCATCATTCCTCTCTGGATCCATTGATAGAGCGGATATCTTGGCGAACATGGGCATCAGATTCCTAATAGCGTTAAGAGAACCTTCGCCTGGAAGGACGATAGCAAATCGCACAGGAGTTTGTGAAGCTACATACTTCAAATGGCAAAAAAGAGCGGTACAAGTGGGCATTATAGTATCCGAAAATGGTCTGCACCGTATTAACTACAGCCTATGGCCTGACCTCCTGGAACTCTTAGACCTCTTTGATACGGAATCCAGAATGATTGACCGTCGTATCCCCGATCATTCAAATATCCTATGGATGAATGGAAAGGACATCATCTTCTCAGCTCAAAATGGAGAACCGTATCAGAAAACCGCCTTCTCAGCCTTCGGGAACAATGACGCAGGAAATACTGTGTTCTACACCACCTCTGACGAACCCCTGAATGAACAGGATCTGTTCGATGACGCTGTCCATATCTGCGAATCAACGGATGACCCCAGACTCCGTCTAAGAACCATAGACTATCTGCTCGACAATTTGGATGGGATAATCCCAGATAACGACTTCATCATCTCGCTCTCGAGGGTTGTGAGAGGACTCGATTGTAAAGGATGGCCGGACAAGAAGACATTGGATGGGGCGTTTGGTGATCTCAGTGAATTGATCAAGGCCATGATCCCGCAGGACGGTCCGAGGATACCTCCCGATTACAGGACCGAGACGTTCAAGCTTCAACCGAACAGGACACAGAAACATTTCCTCGAATCGATCCTGAACACATGCAACATGCTGCAGAATGAGCTCCTGGATCATTTCACACCGATGATGGAGGAAGGCATTATCCCGTCATCAAAGGACGTCAGATCATACGTCGTCCATGAACTCAAACGGAACAGCATCAACGGACAACTTTACAGAGATGTTCCTGCCACCATCCTCCAGGAGGTGTGTGACAGAGTCTGTACAAGTCTCTCTATGACCTCGAAGAACAATGCTATCACCGAGAAGAACCAGAAGCCAAACAAGAGATCCAAGATGCGCTCCTTCGTTTACCCGCAAGTCGGGAGAGGGGTAAGTTTCCCAAGGAAAGCCGGAGAAAACCGCAAAATCATCAGATTGGCAGGGGTCGGTGAAGTACGATATGACGGACACATGGTCCGGACAGACGGAAAACGCATAAACTCCCTCGGACGCAGAATACCCTATGAGAATCCGGTACCAGGGGTTATGAAGAGGTGCAGAGTAGTCAAGGATGATACAGGGCAGTGGTTCTGCCAGATTACGTACTACCCGGACAAACTTTCTCCCGAACGCATCATACAAGACCGTCCGAGGACACCTATCGGAATCGATCTGGGTGCCGTGGACGTGATCACCACGTCAGAAGGTGAGAAGATCGCCAACTTCAGAGAGTTATCCAAACTCAGAGTGAAGATAGGAAGGGAGCAGACCCGCATGAATAGATGCGAACCAGGTTCCGAAGAGTGGGAGAAGCATAGGAAAAGAATCGCACATCTCTATAGACACTACAGGAACCGTCAGAGGGACGATATGCACAAACTCAGCCTGGACCTGATAAGGAAACATGATCTGATCGTCTTTGAGGACATAAACATCAAAAAACTGATATCCAAGGAAAAGACCAGGAAGCTCAGGTTCGCACAGTCCGAAGCATCCTGGAGGAAACTCACGAACATGGTTGACTACAAAGCTGCCGGCATGGGAACCGAAGTGATCTATGTAGACCCGAGGAACACATCCCAGCTGTGTTCGGAATGCGGAAGGATGGTGAAGAAGGACCTCTGCACACGCATCCACCATTGCCCGCACTGTGGATTGGAAATCGATAGAGACATAAACGCAGCAATAAACATCCTTAAGAGAGGATATGAGAGAAGAGATGGTGCGATCGCCGGGAATCGAACCCGAGGTCTGACCTTGGCAAGGTCAAGTGTTAACCCCTACACTACAATCGCAACACTCCCCCATCACAGTACTAATATATAAATATTTCTATAAAAACAACCATTTTTGATGGAATGTATTAAATACAAGCTGTGAAACAGACACTCGGAAGTTGTCGTGATCGACATATTCTGAAAGGTGTTTATCATGACAACATTCAGCGAGTTGGGTATCGGTAAGAGATTATGCGCATCCATCACGGAGATGGGATGGACCGAACCCACACCGATCCAGGTCCAGGCTGTTCCCGAAGGT
>JAEDJU010000177.1 GCA_016296195.1 Candidatus Methanomethylophilaceae archaeon
CGGCCAGTGCGTTCATGTCCATGCTTCCGCCAGCGGCATCGATGCACCTGATCGCGATCCTCTCGGGAAGTCCCGTGTCCACGATGCCCGCATCGGCGAGCACGTAGAACTTCTCCGAGGACTCCTTGATGACGGCCATTCCCTTGGATTCGAGCCAGGATGCGGCCCCCATGATCTCGACCTCCAGGTCGAACCTCCCATCCGCGATCATCTCGGCGGGGGATGCGGCACCTCCCCTGTCGGCCAGAGCCAACAGGAGCCTCTTCTCATTGTAGCTAAGTCCTTCAAGGATCTCTGCGTCAACCATGATTAATCACCACTCGAAGCCGTCGTATGTCATGTCGGCCACGACATCCTTGGCCTTCTCCCTCCTGTCCTGATGTCCCTCCAGGAAGACGTTGATCTTCTCGGTCAGGCACATCTTGCACTCACCGCACAGGATCTCCCCGTTGCGGCATTTGGTGGCGAGCTCGTTGAGTTTCTCGTCATCGTGCTCGAACAGATAGTAGTTGTACTTGAAAACAGCGCAGACCTCGGGGTTACCTCCCTTCTCCCTCTGCTCCTCCACGGAGACACATCCTCCTGTGAACGCCCTTCCGACCTTCTTCTTGACGGCCTTAGGTGTGTCGGTGGTGTAGATGGTCGCATTCTCATCCGAGGAGGACATCTTGTCCCCACCGTTGAGTCCGGGGAACATCTTGCAGTAAAGCAGAGAGGGCTTGGGGTAGTTCAGTCCGGGGGCGACGTCCCTGGTCACCCTGAAGTGGGGATCCTGATCGATCCCGCAGGGGATGAGGACGGGGGTCTGCTTCCCGCTCTCCTCTGTGGGGAGGAATGCGGGGACGGACTGGAGCGTCGTGTAGAATATGGATCCGATGTTGGTGGAGTTGTCGAATCCGAAGACCGCCTTGGCGGTGGAGAACGTGACCTTCTTCGACACCCTCAGGGCGATCGGGTAGAGTTTGTCGATGTTCTTCGTGTTCACGATGATCCTGGTCTTCTTGGGATCGAATCCCAATGCAATGAAATCCAGGGCGTTCTCGTATGCCATACTGGATGTGTCGCCGAGGGTCAGGTCCTTGAACAGGAACTTCTCGTCATCGGTCATCTGGAAGAGCATGTCGACTCCGAACGTGTCCTGGACCCATTTGTTGAAGATCCAGGGCATGATGTGACCGAGATGGGTGTTGCCCGAGGGGCCCCTTCCGGTGTAGAGCACGAACTTGTTGCCCTTGTCGTACTCGTTCAGGAGGGGGATCATGTCTCTGTGGGAGTAAAAGATCCCGCGTCTTATCATGGGGTGGACCTCCCCGTACTTCGACAGCCTCTCGATGAGTGCGTCGTCGATGGGTGTCGTACCGAACCTCTCCTGCAGGAGATCGTAGTCGATATCGCCCGTGACCTCCCATGGTGTGACCTTGAAATCCTCTGGCATAGTTTATAACCATCCGGCGGTACGCGCGCATATTATTATAATTGTCACACGCGCGCACGGGAGTTCCCTCGAAGAACTTTATTAGGATGCGGTGGTTCCCATCAGTTATGTGGAAGATTCTCGGAAAGGATGCGATATACATCGACATCCCCAACACCTGGAAGGAGCGCATGCTCGAGCTCGCCGGAGAGGATGAGAAATCAATGAAGTTCAAGGACATCGTCGGGAAGTCCGAGGTCACATACCTCCTGAACGGAACGACCGAGGAGCACACCTTCTTCATCAAGGTGCCCGACGACATCACACCCGAGGAGATCCAGATCCTTGCGGATGTCTCTCTGGATATCCTGAAGAGCATCGACTTCCCCTGTGTGGAGGTCGAGGATGTGAGGCAGAAGTACCAGGTCGTCATCACTAACTGGAAGGAGCCCGACATCATCGGACTCAACAAGACCCCCGGCATGTCATCCGGAGAGGTGTTCAAACCCATCATCAGGGGACTGGACAGCCCCGGAAGGCTGAACCCCAAGTTCGAGTCTCAGTACTTCTGATCCCCGTTCCTGCCGAAACATGACCTGGGATCCCTCACGGGGGTCCCAGGGAAATCACTTCCCCCTTTCTTCGAAGGTTCACCGTATCCAGAATCGATATCGGCCGGATGGAAAACCGACCACTTGGAGACGATGTCCCTGACCACGGATGCCTCGCAACGGGTGTAGTACATCACCGACACCAGAGTGATGATGACCGCGACCATGACGAGGGATATCAGAACATGATACAGGATCGCGCCGTTCACCGATACGAGGACTCCGACAAACACCAGTGCCACGAGGAGCGGGATGAGCACCCTCACCACAGCCCCCATGAGACCGTCGGAAATCCTGTGGTCGCGGATGTCCGATCCGATCCTCACATCCAACGTGCTGAGGATGGTGGATGGCATCACCAATGCGGCGATGTAGAGGATGACCGTCAATGCGAACATGTGGAGACCTTCGGTATCCGAACGGAATGCGGGATCCAGGAACATAAAGAACCAGAGGAAGGCACACGGAACCAAAGAGAACACGACCGTGCGGACCACATCGTCCCAAGGGATGCCATTCCTGCGGACATCCGTGTCGAGCGTCAGCCTGCGAACATCCACACAGTCCGGGATGTCGAGAACGAAGGGAACGATCCTGTCGGGAAGACCGGGCCCGTTTCCGGAATCCCTCCTCACTATGGAGGAAAGGACTCTGTAGAAGAGGAACCTCTGTACGATACCGGTTATGACGACGATACCCCCGGTGCATATCAGAAGATAGATGACGAGAAGGGAGATGCGCGGATCGAACAGATAGGCAACGACCGCCATGGCGATGGCCGGTATGAGGATGATCCATCTGCGACCGATGATGTAGCTTATGACCCCTGTCACAAGGAACGGTATCGCGAGGATGGGGGTGGCGACATACACATCGCATCCGAAGAACAGAACCGATACACAGAACGACAGCACGGATGCGATCAGGAGTACAGATGCAAGATATCCCATACGGACATCGGATTCACGCGTGATCGTGATACCCGGGCCGGATGTCTCGGAAACTCCCCCCGCACCGAACATGGACACCATCATTCCTTGTCGATCCATGCATCCACGGTGACCTTGGCCTTGTCACCC
>JAEDJU010000178.1 GCA_016296195.1 Candidatus Methanomethylophilaceae archaeon
CGGTCACACTGACCGTGATGGCTGTCATGAACGCGATGACCAACAGGCTCAATCCGCGGACTCTCTTCACATCCACGCCCATGGATTGGGCACTGCGGTTCCCGGAGTTCATCATGTTGACCTGTTTGGACATCAACTGGAGGATGATGAGGCACGGTACCACACAGGCGATAACGAATCCGATGTTCCCCCATGATGCGCGACCCAGGGATCCGACGCCCCATTCGTAGGCCTGTTGGACGTTCTCTGGGTCCATGATGAGCATCATGAGGCTCGTGGACGCCGTGAAGATGTACATGATGGCTATCCCTGCCAGGACCATCGTCGTGGGGGTGATGTGCTTCTGTCTGGAGACGAGTATTATCGCCAGGGTGGGGATCATCGAGAACACTATCGCGTTTATGGCGATGGTCGATGTGTATCCCCCGGTGTTCAGGAGTGCTATGTCCAGATAGATGAAAAGGGCGGCACCCATGGACGCTCCCGCGGACACCCCGGTCGTATACGGTGTGGCCAGGGGGTTGCGCATGATGGACTGCATGACGGCTCCTCCCATCGCCAGGGATGCACCGACAATCACCCCGAGCACAGCACGTGGGACGTTGTATTCCCAGACCACCAGGTCGTAGACCTTCTCCGCGGTCTCACCACCGAAGAGGTGGCTCTTGAGGACCATGATGACATGGGATGCTGTCATCGAGTCGATCTGGGAAACGAAAAGTGAGAAAATCGCCGCCGCCAATGCCAGGATCGTTAACACGATTATGCGGACCCTGTTGCGACGGATCATGGACCCGTATTCAACCTCCACATCCGATGGATAGATTTCCTCAACCATCAGAACACCTCCCCGTATCCCTTCTTCCTCCTCACTATCATGTAGAGGAAGATCGGGGCCCCGATGATGGACATGAGGAGTCCCACCCTCAGTTCATCCGGGTAGATCAGGATGCGTGACAGGAGGTCCGCGAGAAGGAGGAAGAACGTTCCCACCAGCATCGAACCGGGTATGACGAACCTGTTGTCCCCTCCGATGATCATGCGGACGATATGTGGTGCTATGAGACCGACGAACCCTATGATTCCGACATAGCAGACTATGGATGCGACGAGTATCGCCACAAGGACCATGCACAGGGATTTGAACTGCTCCACGTTGAGTCCGAGGCTCTTGGCGCTGTTCTCCCCCATGGTCAGGAGGTTGAGGTTGCGGTAGAGGAACAGGGACAGAATGACACCTACGGAGGTCACCGCGAACGGGAGGAGACAATCGGACCAGGTGATCTGGTTGAACGTTCCGATACCCCATCTGAGGGCCTCGGTGATCTGCTCATGGTCCGCAGAGTACAGGATCAGGGTCTGAAGGCCGCTGAATATCCCGGAGAGGGCCACTCCCGTCAGGATCAGGGAGGCGGGGCTCATCCTGACCATTCCTGATATCAGGATGATTATGATCGCCGGGACGAGCGCACCGATGAACGCATTTACCACGATCCCCATGGAACCTGCGACACCAGCATAGGAGAGTCCGGTGACTATGGCGACGGATGCCCCCAGTGTGGCCCCGTCGGAAACACCTGTGGTGTACGGGTCAGCGAGGGGGTTGGAGAACACACTCTGCATGATCACCCCCGCAATGGCCAGCCCGCATCCTGCCACTATCGCGATGATGATACGGGGCATGTAGTTGTTCCAGAGGACGTAGTCGTCCAGCCACTCCACGCTCTTGAACTCATACTCTGTTCCGATGATGTGTTTGAAGATGTACTCGTAGCACTCAACGAAGCCTATTCCCCTGCCGTTCATCGTGAGGGAGATCCCGGCGACGATGACACATCCGATGAGGAACGCGGTAATGAACAGGACCTTGCGCACACGGTAGGAACGGTATTCGGACTCCAGGTTCATGAGGTCCAGTTCATCGGATCCCATCTCGGAGGGGTCCATGGTCACTCCTCTCCCCTGTCGTTTATCGTTCCGAGAACATATGATCCGTAGAGGGTCTTCGAATCATCCTCTGTGAAATCGTTATCGAGGAGTATCATGTGGGGGCGACCGTTGTGGTCGACCAGTTTCGCATCCACGTTGTACACGTGTTTGATGTTCTCGCATGTGATGACATCCTCGGGACGACCGACGGCATACACCGTCCCTTCGGCCATCATGATGATGTTGTCCGAATACTGTGCTGCCAGGTTCAGGTCGTGACTGATCATTATCACCACGATGCGTTTGGACACTGACAGTTTCTTCAGCAGTCTGATGACCTCCATCTGATGACGGATGTCCAGGTTGGCTGTGGGTTCGTCGAGCAGGAGGATCTCGGGTTCCTGTGCAAGTCCACGTGCCAACATGACCCTCTGGTGCTGTCCCGCCGACAGTTCATTGAAGGGCCTCATGGCAAGGTCACGGATGTCCATCATGTCCAGGACCTCCCTGACCACCTTCATGTCCTCATGGAGGTTCCCTTTCCAATTGCTGTGGGGGTGGCGACCCATGAGGATCGTGTCCACCACGGTCAGGGGGAAGGTGTCGTTGGAGGAATATGGAACGTAACCTATCTTCTTGGCCAGTTCCCTTATCTTGATGTCCTCTATGTTCTCTTCATTGATGAACACGGTTCCGCGTGTGGGTTCCAGGATCCTGTTCATGCAGTGGATCAATGTGGACTTACCCACCCCGTTGGGACCTATTATCGATATCAGTTGGGGATTCCTGATGTCGAGGGTCACCCCTTTGAGCGTCATGTCTTTGTCACTGTAAGAGAAGTCGATGTCGTTAACAACGAGATGATGAATGGTGGTCCCCCCGATGATTACATATTGCAATGTTGGATTATACATCCAATACTATTTATTGATGTCCAAATGAACAAAAAAATATGTTGGATGTATAGGTCAATATTATCAACACGGAATCAAGGTTGACAATGGATCGCCGGTCACAGGGTTCCCCAACCCGTATATTATATCATCATGGGAGTTGTTGGAACATCCAGGGAATCTCCCTCAGACGTGATAAGACAGCTTCCGAACCCCGACATCCAATACATGCGTCTGAACAGACGCCGGTGTTCCCCTGTCCAGTATGTG
>JAEDJU010000179.1 GCA_016296195.1 Candidatus Methanomethylophilaceae archaeon
CGGAACGAAGGTCATCCTCGCACATTCCGACAATCCGGAGAGGAAGACACGTTACGATCTGATAGCAGCATACAAGGGTGACATGTTGATCAACATCGACACCATGGCACCCAACAAGGTCTTTCAGGAGTTCATTCCCGTTTCAGGATTGTTCGGTGATTCCCCCATTGTCCATCCCGAACGCAAATACGGGGATTCCCGTTTCGATTTCCATATAGATATGGGAGGTGGTAGGGAGGCCTTCGTGGAGGTTAAGGGTGTCACATTGGAGTCGGGAGGAATCTGTAGATTCCCAGATGCACCTACTGAGAGGGGACTCAAGCATGTGTTCGGACTGATGGATGCCGTTGATGATGGGTATGAGGCATACATCGCATTCATCGTCCAGATGGAGGGGGCCAGATGCGTCACACCCAACTATGAAACACATGAGCAGTTCGGTGAGGCACTGAAGATCGCTTTGAAGAGGGGAGTGAAGGTCCTGGTCTTCGATTGCAAGGTCACGGAAGACTCCCTTGTTGTGGACCATCCACTCCCGTTTATGTTCTGATATCACTCGTAATCGGTTTTATCGCGTTTCTCGGAGGGGTTCTCCCCTTCCAGGGCACCGATGAGTCTTATGTAATCAGAGACCGCCTTCTCCTGGTCGTTGATCATCTGATGGACCAGATAGATGTTCTTCATGGTGGGGTTGGCATCCATGAATCTCCCATCGAGAGGTTCCTCCCTCATCATACCGACGACCATGACCCTCATGCTGCGGGTACCGGCCTTGGAATCCTCATATCCGAGGACAGCTTCCAAAGCCGCCTCCCCGTAGGACGTGGCGTTGATATACTTCATCGCAGCCTCTGAGATCTCAGGGTAGTGGGTGAAGTCCACCCCCTCCACAAGTTTCTCGAAGTCGTTCTTCAACTGTTTCTGGTAGTAAGCGTATCTCTTGATCTTGGAGATCCCGACATCTGATACCAGTTCGGACGGTCCGTACATGTCCCGCATGTCCTGGATCGAGAATTCCGAATCGATCTGGAACTTCCTGACGGTCTTTCCGTTGGGGGTGATGACCATGTTCTTCCTGACAAGGTACATGTCGATATCAGGTTGGATGATACGGTTGTGACGGAGGATGGTCCTGGCCTCCTCACGTTTCTTCCTTCCCTCCTTACTGCTGGACACAAGGGTGTCGAGGAACACCACCACGAAGACAAGGGCGATGGTGTTGCAGAAGATGTTGTTCATGTAGTCCCCGAAGGACCAGACATCATCGATGGCCAGAACGACCAGGAACATCGCCAGGCTCAGGACCAGGATCATGATCACCGATTTGACGACGGTGATGTTCATCTGCTCCTTTTCGACCTTGGATGCCCTGACCTTCTTGAAACTGGAATCAAGACCCTTCTCGGATGTGATACCGGGGATCTCCGGCATGCTGATCTTCATGTCAGTCGCTCTCCCTCAGGATCTCCCTTATCCTTTCCTGGGTCTCGGTTGCGGTGCATATGGTGTTCACCATGTAGACGTTGCATCCTTCCAGGTATCTTCTGAAGAAATCCGTGCGGATCGCGATGTGCCTCTCATCTCTGACAAGTTGATGTGGGTTGCAGAAATCATGTTTCCTGAGATAATCTAGAGCCTCGTCGGTACCCAGTTTGCGGACGACCTCCGGGTCCTCCCTGTCCCTCTTCAACAGTATGATGTTCCTCACAGCCGTCCTCTCGATGACGGATCCCTCTCCGGTAACCCATCTGACGTTACCGATACCGCGTCCCTTGTTATCGAACCTGACACAGGTGACCAGGGATTTGTACTCCTCCCAAACATCACCTATATCCGCATCGATGTAACAGTTCTTCTCGGATCCAGAGATCCTTGGTCTGCCTCCACCTAGTTTCACGAAGTACCAATCATCGGATATCAGGTGGGAGTTCGGCATCCTGAGAAGACCCCATGACTGGGTGGTCTTACCTGTCTTTGAGGGGGCTATCAGGGTCACACCGGCACCATCAATGTCCAGGACGGCCCCGTGTACCGAATAGATGCCGTGGGATTCCTCGAGGATGTTTCCGGCAACTCCCAAGGCGATGCTCTTTATCCACCCATAGTAATCGAAGTTGAAGAGGAACACGAGATGCGAGGACAGATCGTACTCAACGTGTAGGTCCGTTCCCTCTTCCTCCAGACAGTAGATGCTTGCGTGGGATCTCACCCTGTCCGACATGTGGTAGAAGTTATCGGTCCACATGTCGAGGTAATCCTTGTTCTCTATGAACAGCTCCACACAGACACCGTTGATATCGGCTTTGGAGCTGTAGTAGTTAATCGACGAGCAACGGGCCAGAAGCTCCGCTGTCCTGTCGGCTTCTATGAGAATAACCTCGTAAGCCATTTTCTCCCCGAATATGCGAACGCTTGCCCATACATAAAGGACATGAGGCAACCAGTCCCTCACATAGTGCTATTTACACCCTGGAGGATACTTCCGCCATGTCCGGATACGAGATGATAGAGGTGGAAACCGGTAAGACCAGCATGACCGACATAACGTCCAAGGTCAGGGATTGCATCCGTAGGAGCGGTGTGAGGGATGGTATATGTGTCATATTCTCCATGCACACCACTGCGGGGATCACGATCAACGAGAATGCCGATCCGGATGTACAGAGGGATATGCTCTACGGACTGGATAAGGCATTCCCCATAAGGGATGAGTACAGACATGCCGAAGGAAATTCGCATGCCCATCTGCGCACCAGCTGTGTGGGTCCGTCCACCACGGTCATCGTCTCTGATGGAGAGCCTGTGCTGGGAACATGGCAGGGGATCTACCTCTGTGAATTCGACGGCCCCCGCAGACGCAAGGTTCTCGTCAAGACATTAAGCGGATGACTCGGCCTCTTCCACTTTGGGGACGATGACCTGAACGAACTGGTTCCTCGCTCCCCATTCCGCCATACTGTAGAGGACGGGAAGAATCGAATAACCGCGGTCCGTCAGGGAGTATTCGACCTTTATCTTTCCACTGGTGTCCACTTCCCTGTGGATCATCCCATCCTCCTCCAGTTCCTTCAACTGTTTGGTGAGTATCCTGG
>JAEDJU010000180.1 GCA_016296195.1 Candidatus Methanomethylophilaceae archaeon
AAGGCCGAGGAGAAGGCAGCCGCATCCGCCACGGCGGCACAGTCCGAGAAACCCGCAGAGGCCCCTGCGGAGGAGACGGTCGAGCAGGTTCCGGAGACCCCTGTGGAACAGCCCGAGACCCCCGTCGAGAAGCCCTCCGAGGAAGCACCCGCGGAGTCATCCGACAACGCCGAGAAGAAGGAGTGACCGCTCCCCCTTCGGCGATATATCCAAAATATATAGTTTCCAGAAGGATTTTTATATCCCTATGGGGCCCGCGGGGTGTACACCCCCGGAGCCCTTTTTAAATATCAGAACCTCATGGCTTCTGTGTGGTAAATGGTTCGACGACGACGGATCAGAGGATGAGGCATGCGGCATCCACGGATGCTGCCAGCATCATCGGCGAGTACAACAGTAGGCCGGAGGGGCACTACAACGAGGAGATCACGACATCCCGTATCCAATACGGTAAGAACGAGGTCACCAACCACAACAAACACGTGGTCCTCAAGAGGCTGTACCACTCGTTCGTAAACATATTCATAATCACATTAACAGTTATTGACATCCTTTGGATGGTGTTGGATCCCGATATCCTCTACTTCATCATCCTGACCACGCTCATCCTCGTGAGCGGTACGGTCACATTCATCCAGGAGACCCGCAGTTCCCGGGCCGCCGCCAAACTCGTCAGCATGGTCACGACCATAATCACGGTCCGTCGTGAGGACACGGAGACCGAGATCGACTCCAAGGAGCTGGTCGTGGGTGACATCATCATCCTGGACACCGGGGATATGGTTCCCGCGGATGTCAGGATCATCAGCTCCAACCACCTCCAGGTGGACCAGTCTGCCCTGACAGGCGAGTCTGGAGCGGTGACCAAGTACGCCGAGGTCGATCCATGCGAGGGCAATGTTCTCGGATGCAACAACCTGGCCTTCATGGGCACAAACGTCATCGGCGGTTCCGCCGAGGCAGTTGTCGTCGCCGTCGGTGACGACACCATCTTCGGCTCCATGGCCGAGAAGCTCACCCGCAAGAAGGCCCCCACCACCTACGACAAGGGGAGCAAGGCAATCGCCAACGTCCTCCTGAAGATCATGTACCTGATGGTGCCCCCGGTCTTCATCATCATGATCGTGAAGGACTACCTGACCACAGGTGCCTTTACCTTTGACGGTTTCATCGGTGCCGTCAGTTTCTCCCTGACCCTCGCAATCGGACTCATGCCCGAGATGCTCGCGACCATCGTCTCCGCCAACCTGGCCAAGGGTGCCATAGACATGTCCAAGAACAAGGTCATCGTCAAGGACGTCACCGCCATCCAGAACTTCGGTGCCATGGACGTCCTCTGTTCCGACAAGACCGGTACCCTCACCCAGAACCGCATCTCCGTCCATGACTGCAATGACATCTACGGTAACGCCAGCGGTTCCGTCGAGATGATGTCCTGCCTCAACGCGCATCACCTCAAATCCGCCACCAACCAGATCGACTGGGCCCTCGACGAGTACGCCGACGAGAACGGCCTCATCGAGACCCTGGACAGCTACGAGTACGTGGGCGATGTTCCCTTTGACTTCATCAGGAGGAGGGCCACCGTCATCGTCAGGAAGGACGAGGAGGTGGACATGATGGTCTCCAAGGGTGCAATGCCCGAGATCCTCTCCATCTCATCCAGTTACCTCGACGGCAACAGGGACATCGTGCCCCTGGACGACAAGATCGTCAACGAGATGCTCGGACTCGTGGAGTGGTACAGCGGCAAGGGAATGCGTGTTCTCGGGGTGACGCACAAGTACATCCCCCACGGGAAGACCGAGTTCTCCAACGAGGACGAGTGCGACATGATCATCGCGGGATTCATCGTCTTCAGCGATCCCGTCAAGCCCACCGCCGGAACCGCCATCAGGGACCTGAAGGAGTACGGTATCGAGGTCAAGGTCCTGACCGGTGACAACGAGTACGTCTCCAAGAACGTCTGCGAGCAGATCGGTATCCCCTCGGAGGAGTTCCTTGTTGGTACGCAGATCGATGCAATGTCCGATGAGGAGCTCAGGGAGCATGTGGAGACCGCAAGCATCTTCGCCCGCCTCAGTCCCGACAACAAGTCCCGTGTGGTCCAGGCCCTGAAGGCCAACGGACACACCGTGGGACTCATGGGTGACGGTATCAACGATGTCATCGCCATGAAGAACGCCGATGTGAGCATCTCCGTCGACACCGGAACCGACATCGCCAAGGAGACCGCAAGCATGATCCTCCTGGAGAAGGACCTCGGTATCCTGAAAACGGGAGCCATCGCGGGAAGGAAGGTCTCCGTCAACTCCATCAAGTACGTGAAGATGATCGGTTCGATCAACTTCGGATACATGTTCTCGCTGATCCTCGGTTCCCTGCTGTTCAACTTCGAGCCCATGGGCGCCCTGATGATCCTGATCTTCAACCTCATCAACGACTTCGCCTGCATCTTCATCTGCTGGGACAAGGTCGAGGATGAGTTCGTCCGCGAACCTCGGAAATGGGATGCCCCCAACCTCACGTCGGTCATGTACCGTTACGGTCCGATGTGCGTCGTCACGGATGTGATGTCGTGGCTGTTCTTCATATTCGTAGTGCTGCCCACGGTGTCCGTCACCGTCGACGGCGGTATGCTCGCGGACCTGATCGCCTACACCGGCGGGAACACCTACGGCATAACCGAGGGTGTGACCACAGCATCCGCACTCGTCCTCAGCGGTGCCCCGTTGAGCGACATCGAGAGCTTCCTGCCCGTGGCGGTCCTGTTCCAGTCCCTGTGGGTGATAGAGCAGTACTGGATGCAGGTCTGGGCCATACACATCGTCAGGACCAACAAGCTGCCGTTCTTCCAGTCCTGGTCATCCAAGATACTGGTGGCCACGACGATCATCGCATTGGTGGTCGGTACCCTGCTGCCCTTCTCCGGACCCCTTTGGGAGGCCATCTCCGGATGTTACGCACTCATCGGAGTCCCCATCTGGGCACTGATCTGGATGCCGTTCATCGCATGCGTGTACTTCTTCGGTGCACATGCCATCAAGAGGCACATGCTGAAGACCCGCGGCTACTTCGCCTGTTGAAAAC
>JAEDJU010000181.1 GCA_016296195.1 Candidatus Methanomethylophilaceae archaeon
GCGTACTTGGACACGTTGATCATGGAAAGACGAAACTTCTGGACCGTATCAGGGGTACATCCGTCCAGGCCAGGGAGGCCGGCGCGATCACCCAGCATATCGGTGCCACCGAGGTTCCGATCGACCACATCTACAAAGTGTGCAAACAGCTCATCGGGAACAAGAAGTTCGGTGTCCCCGGACTGCTCTTCATCGACACGCCTGGTCACCACTCCTTCGTGACGTTGCGCGCCAGGGGAGGTTCACTCGCCGACCTCGCCGTCCTGGTCATCGACATCAGGGAGGGTCTGATGCCCCAGACCATCGAGTCCATACGCATCCTCAGGCAGTACAAGACCCCGTTCGTCATCGCACTGAACAAGGTCGATACCATCCAGGGATGGATCAGCGAGGAGGGCAGGCCATTCATCCTGTCCGAGAAGGTCCAGCAGGACCACACCCTGGCGGCGTTCAACGACAAGCTGTACACCGTCATCGCTCAGCTCGCAGAGGAGGGCATCTCCGCTGACAGGTACGACAGGATCGATGATTTCACCAAGGCCGTCGCATTGGTTCCCATCAGCGCCAAGGAGGGAGAGGGTGTACCCGATCTGCTCCTGGTCCTCATCGGACTCGCCCAGCGTTTCCTCGAGACACAGCTCGAGAAGGGAGAGGGTCCCGGAAAGGGAACCATCCTGGAGATCAAGGAGGAGCGTGGACTCGGAAAGACGTTGGATATGATCCTCTACTCAGGTACTCTGAAGAAGGGTGATACGGTCGCTCTCGGAACAAGGGGTGCCCCCGTCGTCACCAAGATCAAGGCCATCCTCAAGCCCAAGCCTCTCGACGAGATCCGCGATCCCAGGGACAGGTTCGATTCCGTCAAGGAACTCCACGCGGCAGCAGGTGTCAAGATATCATGTCAGAACTGCGAGGGCGTCATCGCGGGTGCCCCCATCCTGGTCGTCAAGGGACCCAACGATCCCGCCATCCAGACCCTTGTCGAGGAGTCCAGCATCAAGATCGAGACCCAGGAGAAGGGTATCACCATCAAGGCGGATGCCATCGGTTCACTCGAGGCACTGGCATTCGAGGCCAAGGCCAACGACATCCCCATCAGGAAGTACGGTGTCGGAGAGATCACCCGCAGGGACATAGTCGAGGCCGCGTACGGCGACAAGAAGAACAGTGTCATCCTGGGATTCAACGTGAGCCTCTCCAAGGATGCCGAGGCGGAGCTCGCCAACCACGAGGACCTGAAGGTCATGACGAACCAGATCGTCTACCAGCTGATCGAGGACTACATCGAGTGGGTCGACGACAGCAAGAAGAAGACCGACACCGACAAGAGGTCCGAGTTCTCGTTCCCTGCCAAGTTCAAGATCCTGCCAAACTGCGTCTTCCGCGCAAGCAAGCCCGCCATCGTGGGTGTCAGGGTCCTCGCAGGAAGGATCAGGCCCGGAGAGAACCTTCTGGGTGCAGACGGACGTGATGCAGGTAGGATCAAGAGCATCCACACCGGAGAGGACACGCTCAAGGAGGCCAAGCAGGGAGACGAGGTCGCCGTCGGTATCGAGGGTGTCACCGTGGGCAGGCAGATCAACGAGGAGGACATCATCTACGTCGACCTGATCGGTTCCGCCATCAAGCAGCTCCAGGAGCTCGACCTGAACGATGATGAGAGGCTCGCCATGGACGAGACCGTCGCAATCAAGAGGAAGGAAGATCCGTTCTGGGGCATGTGAGGCTTCGGGAAGTTGACCTACTTCACCAAACCCTTTTTCACCCTCGTTTTCGCCATCGCCGACATCTATCCCTTGGTCATACTTTTGGATGTCATCGGTATAATCATGATCCTGTTCAAGGAGAAGTTCGAACCTCGGACGTTCGTGCTGTGGTTGATGATAATCATCGTGCTGCCCATCGCGGGCTTCCTATCCTATCTTGTGCTCGGGTGCACGCTGTACTCCACGAAACGGTTCGATCGGAAGGCGGAGTCCGACAGGAGGTTCCTGTCCGATGTTCCGGCGGATTCCGTCCACGGTCTGGACATGGGCGATGGTCTCGATTACGCCACAAGGGGAAACGAGGTCCGTGCATACTGGAACCTCAGTGATTTCTATGACGATGCCGTCGATGACATCCGTTCATCGAAGGGTTCCGTCCTCGTGGAGATCAGGAGGTTCCCAAAGGGCGATTTCTCCATCATCACGGACGCCCTGTCCGATGCCGCATCGAGAGGGGTCGATGTCCGTGTCATCACCGGCTCCTGTGGATTCGGCAGAACCCGCGGAATCCGTGACATCACATCCGTTGGCGGACGTTTCACCACATTCCACAACAGGGCGTACTCGACGTTCTCGATGAAGAACAGCTACCGTGTCCTCAGGGGTATAATCGTCATCGACGGTTCGGTCGCATACTCAGGTGCCGAATCCGTGGTCCGTGTCGAGGGTCCCGCCGCGTCCCGTCTCGCCAAGCGTTTCGCTGCCGACTGGTCTTTCAGCACGGGTGAGACCTTCGACATCGACGTCGATCCGGTGCACCATGGGGACGACATCGTTCAGATAACCTCCGGAGGTCCGGATGTGGGAGGGGAGGGACCTCCCGCCTCGGAGTACATGTCCATGATCATGGGTGCGAAGGAACGCATCTACATGACCTTCGAGTATCTGGTCCCCAACGAGGTCCTCTACAACAGCATGAGGTTGGCCGTGTTCTCGGGTGCCGAGGTTCATCTGATCATCCCACGCAGGGGAAGGCATTGGTACCAGGCCTGGAACAGCCTCTCCGCATCCAACGAGCTGATGCTCTCGGGCGTCCACGTGTACTTCACGGACAAACGCACCATGAGGAACGTGGTCGTCTGCGACGGCAGGATGTGCTCCGTTGGATCTGCGGTCTTCAACTCTCGTTCCATGAGATACGATTTCACCACCAACGTCCTGGCCTTCTCCGAGTCCCTGGCATCGCAGATCGAGGGATTCTTCAGGGAGGAGCTGGCTTCGGCGGTGGAGTGCCATCCTGAGGAGTATGCGGACAGATCCTTCTCGGACAAGGTGAAGATAGTTTTCTCACGCATGATGATG
>JAEDJU010000182.1 GCA_016296195.1 Candidatus Methanomethylophilaceae archaeon
TGTTATCTCCAGATCCCTCTTGGTGACGCCCCATTCCATGTACGGCCTCCTGCCGATGAGAGCGGTGTCGAACACGGTGGTGCGGACGGGCTTGGTGCTCTGCGGAACATATCCGATATGCTTGGCAAGCTCCCTTCCGGATAACGTGAGGACATCCGTCCCATCCACGAGGATGGACCCCTCTTGGGGACGGTGCAGATTGCACAAGCATCTCAGAAGAGTGGTCTTACCCACACCGTTAGGACCCAGAATGGATACGATGCTGTTGTCCTCGACATCGAATGATATCTTGTCCAGGACCTTGCGACCTCCGTATGAGAATGAAAGGTCCTTCACACTCAGCTTCATGATGATACCCTCCCCTTACGGTAACCGCGTATCAACAGATACAGGAACAACGGCCCACCTAGGAATGATGTGATGATCCCCACCGGGAGGACAAAGGGAAGTAGGGTCTGACCGACACAATCCGAGATCAGGAGAACGATCGCACCCACCAGCATGGATCCGGGTAGAACATAACGGTGATCGTTTCCCAATGCCAAACGAACCATGTGTGGTCCGAGAAGACCGACGAACGCGATGACCCCCATGAAGGATACCACGACGGATGTCATCAAAGCCGCCAGGAGAAGCGTCCCGAGACGGAGAGCGTTCACATTCACTCCCAATGATTGTGCCACATCCGCACCGTTGTCGAGAGCATTGAAATCCCACCGTTTCCACAGGAAGAACAGGGATATGGCGATGACCACTACGGCGATGAGCGCGAGTTCGTTCCATCCGGCCTTGCCCAATGATCCGAACTGCCAGAACACGATCAGGGAAAGTGCGGTATCATTGAATATGTACTGCATCGCACTGATGCCCGCGGAGAAGATGGAACTAATGGCGACTCCCGCCAAAACCATGGTCTCGGCAGATACCGAGGTAAACTTCACAAGTGCGATGATGATCCCAGTCGCGATCATCGACCACAGGAATGCGCATATAGTGATGAAATAGGGATTCGTGAAACTGATGGAGGCTGCACTCTGACCGACAACGGCCCCTCCTCCCAAAACTATCCCGATGGATGCACCGAATGCTGCGGCATTGGAGAGTCCGAGTGTGTATGGGGAACCGAGGGGATTCCTGAGCACACACTGCATCACCGTACCCGCGACACCGAGGCCGAATCCGGCGAGGATACCGCAAGCTATCCTGGGAAGGTAGAGGTTCCATACCAGGATCACATCGGCACGATCGTTGAGCGGATTATCTCTATCGAAGATGATGCGGAGGAGCTCCGGAAAGGATATCGAACCTATGTCCAACTGAAGTGTTGCCACGGCGGTGAAGAACATCACCACTGCGAGGAACACGATGACGAACGTATTGCGTCTAGAATGCGCACGATATCCGGAGATCCCCTCCGCACCTGTTTTCATATGATTCCCTCAAAGATAGACGATACCCTTCCCATCTACGGAGATGGCTCCGTGAATGGGATTGTGACGCCTTCCCTCGTACAGATTGTTCATATCCTCATAGACGGAGACGGTGGTTTCCGAGGGTGCGATCGAACTTGCGGTCTCATTACGCAGGGAATCGGATGAACCGAGGAATCCCTCGTAGACAGCATCGATCTTCTTCTGGAGTTCCTCATCCGTGAGGAGCCCGTATGCATCATGGAGTATCTGATACGCACCGACAAGAACGTTCTCATAGTTCATTCCTGTCCAGATGTATGGGCAGGCGACATATGCCTCATGTCCGGCGAAGAGTTCCATGACACCGAGACTGGTGTTATCGGTGCATGTGTATATTCCGGTTGCATCGAGGAACAGGATGGTATCATCCTGGATCCTCTCCTTTATGGCTGTGGCGGAGAAGGTACCGACCTTGCTGTCCTCATTGACACCGGTGATGGCATCCTCCATAATGTTCTCGACACCGGCAAGAGCAAACGGCATGTAGTAATTGATCGACGAATCGATTCCGTGGGCACCGTTGTATGCCAAAGCACCGATGTAACCGGTGCGGGCATCTGTGATCTTGTCCCTGATGCTGAGGATATCGGAGACTGTGGAGTTGATGAGATCCTTGAGTTCCTGTCCACGATCCTCCATGTTGAGGACCTTGGACATGGTATCGATCTGCATGACGAGATCACCGGTCATATCGAAGGAACCTTCCTCCAAGAAAGTGTAGATGTAACCTATGTGGAAGATGTTCAATCCTGCAGCTCTGAGTGCATCCATCTCCTGAAGATAGTTGATCTCGAAATCTGCGGGGACGATGACGATGGAGGGATCCAACTCTATGATGGTCTTCACATCCTGAGGAGTCACTCCACAATTCGTGGTTGTGAACTTCAGATCGGGGTGAGCGGTCAGCGCCTGTGCCTTTCCGACATACATGAACGACTTTCCCATGTAGTTGGTCTTGTCATTCATATCGACCATCACACATTTATCGGCCAATCCGAAGTATGTTACCCACCTGAAGGAATCCTGACCAACGGCTACGATTCCATTATCGAGATTGTCCACGGGAACTATTTCCATTCCTGCAAAATCCTTCTCGCTTCCGGAATCGTTCCCTCCGTTATCACCTGTAATCGCAATGGCAGCTCCGACAATAGCTATGATTGCCACGACTGCCACCACAATGACCACATTACGATTCATGATGTGTCGGATGGAGATTGTGTTAATAATACTTTTTCAGAATTAGTAACACTCAAGTCATACGATGAAAAATATCGTAATAACAGAATAAAATAAGGTCGCACGAAGAAACACGAAAACAAAATGGAGCCACTGGAGGGGATCGAACCCCCGGCCTACGGTTTACGAAACCGCCGCTCTACCGCTGAGCCACAGTGGCGTTGATTGGTGCATCTGTTCTTCGTATAAAAATAGGTGCCTGGGCCATTTGGCCCGAGGGCATAGTAACGATGCATCTCCCACCGACCCTGTCGATGATGTCGGGACGGGGGATGAGACCTCAAGCGCGACGGTATTGAGGGAACATGTCCCTGAACACGACCGCATCCTTCTCGATCAACGGGGATTCACAG
>JAEDJU010000183.1 GCA_016296195.1 Candidatus Methanomethylophilaceae archaeon
CCCTGTTGATCTCATCGATGATGAAGACACAGTTACCCTTGTCGTGTTCACCCGTCTCCGACTGTGCCAATGACAGAACCTCGTTGACAGTCACATACCTCAGACGCACCGGGATCTGTGAGACCTCCTTGTCGGATATCCTGAGCATATCACGGGGGAAGGGATCCCCCAGAACTTTCCAATCCACCACCAGACGGTGACCGTCGGATGACCTGACGTATCCGACCGCATCCACCGTGTCATCGGAGATGAGTGATATCAGGAGATCACCGTCTCCGGGGCCGGTGATATCGAGGACACCTTCCGAGAAAGAGGATAATCTGATATCGTTGGGACCGAATCCTCCGGGACACACGAGCCAAACCGAGGCATCCTCCGATGCATCACCGAATCCTTCCGGAAGATCCGCGTATATGGATCTGGGGAACTCCGACCTGCGACAGAAATCGTGAAACGCTCCGGGCATCGGAAGGTACAGTAGCGATTCCCCATCATCGGATGCCACCGGTTTGATACCCTCGATGAAATCATCGTATCCCAGTGACTGGTGGAAGGTCATGAACGCTATCCTTCCCATACGGGTGTAGCGGTCGTACTTCTCCAGGTTCAACGGATACGGATCCTGCTTGACATCCTCGAAATCACGGTCCTCGATGATCGCCACTGCGTAGTTCACGGTGTTGTACGTCTTTCCGGTACCCGGAGGGCCGTAGAGCAGGAGATTGTTGGAGATCTCCATCCGATCACACCTCAGTACGCGGGCTCATCCAGGGGATCGAACAGGGACTCGTCGAAGGTCTCCCTCTGGAAGTCCTTTCCGAAGACAATCTCTGCAGAGATGTCCTCCCCGTCGATGCGGATACCACCCCTGGGACCGGTGCTCAGAGCGTAGACAGCCTCCGAGACGATGGACTTGTCCGAGTAGTTGTACCTGAGGATGACCCTCAGTGTTCCCGAGGACAGGTCGCCGTCGGGGACCCTGATTCTGTACACCGCCAACGTGGTGTTGTCCCTGACGCACAGGGTGGGTGCTGCACAAGTCGTACCATCGGAATAGACGACCTCCGCACTCACGGAAGCGGGGAGGACACCGAAAAGGGGGTAGCAGTAAGCGTTCGTCGTTGCGATGTGTCCGTCGGAGGAGACCTTCGAGACACCGATCATGCGGTTCTTGGAGAAGGGACCGCCAAGGCTGACTATCCCCTCGGCACCTTTCTCGAAGGTCATGCGGTTGACGTAGATCATCGCGAACATGATCACGACCAACAGAAGTACACTGGGAACGATCACGGTGATGAGGTCCTGGTCGAACTCAAGACTGTCACCGCGTTTGGACATCATGGTGGACAGGAATAGGACCACGACCGTCAGAACCATGGCCGCCATCATGAAGGTCCTCGCGATGCGGAGGTTCCTGTCGGGCCTGAAACCGTCGGAATCCACCTCTGTTGTGAGGAACGCCCCCTCAGCCTTCTGCATCTGTACCTGACGGCTTCCACTTCCCCTGTAGAAGAGGATGCTGTCGCCCGGTTTCACATTGAGGGCTTTGACGACCTTGTCGCTCAGTACGATCTTCTGGAAATCATCTATCTTTCCAGAGCCTAAGATTCTCATACCAAGGTTCACAGTATAAGGTTGTTAAATAATGTTTCTCAATATATGAAACTTAAAATGTGTATTAATGTAAGAATCCTGATGATGGATACATCCGATTCATATCGAGACGTCGGACAATTCCGCCAACGTTCCGAGCTTCATTATCCCCATGTCCGTGACACCGTAGATCTCCGCATTGGCGAAATCGGATGATTTCAGAGCGGGTGCCATTACGCATGCCTTATCCAAGACGAGGTCGTTCCCGGAGGAGAACGGACTGAAAGGTGGCAGCACGATGACACCGTCATCCCTGGCGTGGACGAAGCACTGGATCTTCAATCCCCCACCGACGCTTCCCGGGATCCTGACCGAGGGATGCTCGTGACCGATTATCACCGGCCTCACCCCCGAATCGGAATGTCCGTGCTCCAGACGGTACCCCATGATGTCCACGTAGTCCACAGCAAGCAATCCCATGTCAGAGATGATGTTCTGGAGGTAGTTGTCGTGGTTCCCCTTGATGACCACCACCTGGGCGGCCTCCGTCAGGAGGGTCATGATCCTGCGAACCTCCCTCTTCTCCTCGAAACCGGACCTCTTGAAATCGTGTTTCACATCCCCCAGGAGGACCACCCTGGTTGGCTCGTATCTGCATAGAATATCGTTCAGGGCATCGCATATGGAGTCCGTGTTGATCCTCGGGATGTACATGCCCTCCTGCTCAAGTGCCCTCTCGTACCCCAGATGGAGGTCCCCCAGGACCACGGTTGGCCCCTCTTCGAGAACGAGGCATCTGTCGCTGGTGATTCTCACCCCCGGACGGATCTCCAATGAACGCATGGACGGGTGAATGTCGGGATGATTAGAATAGGTTCCCATCGACCGCGGGATTAACATATCCCCGTGCGATGCTCCGTCGATAACGATGATCGAGCACACATTCCAGATCATGCCCTCGGTGGGTGCGAAGAAGGAGATGAACATCTGGGAGGAGGGCATCCTCTCCTGGGACGAGTTCCTCTCCGCCGACTCCATAGGATGCGTCAAACCGGCACTGAAGGAGAAGGGGGATGCCGTGCTCATGCAGGCCTCGGAGCTCCTCGACGACGGTGAATCGCGTCTCCTGGGAGACATGGTCCCGAAGGGGGAGCACTGGAGGATGTTCGACCACTTCAGGGAAGATGCGGCATACCTGGACATAGAGACGGACGGTCTGAGCAGGGATGCGCTTGTCACGGTGGTCACCGTCCACAGAGGCAAGAAGGGGACGTACACCCTCACGGAGGGCATCGACCTGACACCCGATGCACTGTCGCAGGCTTTGGACGGTGCCAAGATGCTGGTGAGCTTCAACGGCAGCTGCTTCGATGTCCCCGTACTGAGGAACAGCTTCCCCGAGGTGGATTTCGACCTCCCACACTATGACCTGCGCTTTGCCTCCAGGAAAGTGGGATTCAAGGGC
>JAEDJU010000184.1 GCA_016296195.1 Candidatus Methanomethylophilaceae archaeon
GACTCGAACCACGGTTTCAAGAAGTCAAAGTGGCGAGGTCAGGCTCTATCCAAGATGAAACGGGACATTTGCACCAGTTCCATGAAATCTTTGAAGAATGTTATCAGGAGAAGATCATAAAGTGCCCCGGTCGGCAGACCATCCTCTTTTACTTTCATGAAGAATGACCCCAGGAAGTGTGAGTCATCGGTAAAAGCGGAAGATGCCCCCATCCACAACGCCTTGGCGATTGAACAATCAGGAAGAAATCCCTCCTCCAACTCCATCCTGCACAGTCCATTGTCATCGATCGGGACCAAGGATGCCACCCTTCTTCCACATATATCGATAGCGACCGCACCACCATCCAGCGTCAACACCATGCCTTTCATATCCTCCGTCATGAACTCCCTTCCGATAGCAGTCATCGACTCACCAGGAAAGGTGATTCCCCCATAGTTCGGAATCCAACCAATATAGAACGGCATGGGATCACTTCGATTTGGCCAATATCTTCAGATCTTCTGTGATCTTGAAGTCGACCAGATTGCCACAATCATGTAGAGAACGCATCGCATCATAATATTCGAGATCCAACTCCCTGTAACGATAGAGATGCTTCCTGAATGTCCTGCGGGAACGTATGATCCAATCTGCTTCACCTTCCTTGGGTTCGATGTAACCGCGTTCTAGAAACCACCATCTGATGGAACGGTAGGTACTGACGATCCTTTTCCCGAGTCTGTGGAACAACCCTCTCTTTCCTGTCATGATCAAGTCACCTCCCTTCTGTCTATATGAAGAGGGAACCGTGCGGTCACTGTTACTCCGTGTACGCACCCATCGAGAATGAATACAAGATTATATCAATCTTTCAGAACAACACTCGGAAACATCGGAGTATCCGATGGACTTGACATCAGGATCCTGCGGAACGTGCCCTCCTGCGGGAATCCCTGAACGACCTCACCTTCACACCCGCCCACATGCACAGCGGAACGAATATGATGACGAAAAGGGGGAACAGCCAGAGCTCGAAGGAGTAGTCCAGTATGTAGATGACATCGGAGATGTTCCCGATCACCAACCACTGGATGAAGTAGATGGTGGTAAGACTGTAGGACACCTCGGTGACCACCGATGTCACACCTTCGCCGATGGACGTCTTCTGGATCCTGGACATCAGGAAGAACAGCAAAGACAGCTCGATCATCACCCATGACAGCGAGAACATCGTCTTGAGGATGTCCTGATTGTAGTAGGAGTCCACCATGTAGAATCCCCTGACGTCCGTACCGGACAACAGGTACACGGCCGTGGAGAGGACGATCATCACGATACCGACGAGGAGCATCCTGACGTACAGCCGCCTGTGATCATGACTCCGGGACAGGATGTCGGAGAACATCATACCAGCCACGGGGAATATGAACCAGTTCAGCAGGGGGAACGCGGACTCGGGGAACTCCATCTTGATGAACAGTCCGAGGAATCCGTCCACCGCGGGGTTTCCGGTGCAGAATCCCGCAAGAACATATCCGAAGGCCTGCATCACCAGGGCGATGACCATCATACCCCAATGGGGGACGTTCAGCTTCTCCAGGACCCCGATGAGCATGAAGCTCATTCCCGCGAAGTGCAGGATGTCCACTATGAAGACCAATTCTATGACATCGTCGGCGGACACCGTGGGGAATCCCATGAAATATCCGATGGACATGGTTATCCATCCGTTGAGGGCGCTCAGCAGATATCCCATCATCAGGAGGATGAATCCGCGCCTGATGTGGCCCATAGGGGACCTCCTCCTGCTGAACATGATGGTGGCACCCATGCAGAACATGAATGCGGGTGCTGCCGCGGGGCCTCCCAGGAAGAAGATCACATCGTTCAGGGCGGTGCCGAAATCCTCGGGGTTGAAGTTGAACTCGAAGATGTGGACGGTGATCATGAACACGATCGCGAGAAACTTCATCGCGTCGAGTTCGGTTATGCGCCGCTTCGATTGGGCCTCTTCCATGGGATATTTATCGATTATTAGGTATTAAAGAATGACCGAAAGGCGAATGATGAGAACAGCCGGAGAAATCACGAGGTGATACAATCGTTGCTACAGGGTATTCGGATATCTCCATCATCCCCCGTGACGGAAAAGGGCCTTCCGCGGTCATCGAACTGAAGGATGAGGTGAAGGACACCGGCGATGAGACGATGAAGACCGTGGCGGATAATGCGATAGAGCAGATCTTCAAGCTCAGATATTTCGCGGATCTCCGCGGAGAGATACAGCTCTACGGCATAGCGACACGTCAGACGGATGCATTCGTATCATACAGAAAGATATACAGATGATTCATAATATATTGAATATCTAATGGTATTTCAATTCAAAAGAATAGCTTTATAAGGATAAACGTGTTAGAGGCGCTGTAAGATGTGGGGTTCCCGTAAACCGGGTGTTTCACGGATACCACTCGGGATTGGTACATAATCGATCCTTGACAATCGAGAAGTTGCCGATTGTCACTATGATATGGAAACCGCCGTTCCTGTATCTGTGATAAGATATCACTAACCTCACCACCTACCGAAACATGGTTCCGTGAGCCTAGGAGGGACAGTCCTGAGCTCACGGGATCATGAACACCCATGATTGTTCTTGTATCAAGTCCTATGAAGGCATATCCTCTGCCTCTTATCCTTCGGATTGTCGGGATAGAGATAGACCATCTTTCCTTCATCCATGATCTCGGCGAGACATCTGCGGAAGGTGTTGTTCACCGATGAATACCCGATCGAAACAGCCAACATCGTTCGGTATGGCATCTAAATCTTCCACATCATAATCATTAACGCCGTTCATATGCACATTCATATGCATATGCATATCAATATGCACAGAGAAGAGAACCACCCCTTCGGATGATTCCCATGATTGTGATGCCTGGGTTTTACCCAGGCTTTGAATGTGTTTTCAGTTACCGGAGACCATGTCCAGGAAGTACTTATGGACCTTGGTGTCGTCGGTGAG
>JAEDJU010000185.1 GCA_016296195.1 Candidatus Methanomethylophilaceae archaeon
GAGAAGGTGATGTTCCAGAACCCATCACCACCAGACCCAACGGCATCCACCACCCCGATTTCGACCGTGACATCACATTGGAGGAGTATCTCGGAAGGAACATCAGACCCGGACTCCCGACGGTAGGGATACTCTACACCGCCAATCTCTGGATCTACGACAACCAGGAACATCTCTATGCACTGATAAGGAACCTGGAGTCCAAGGGCGTGAACACCATCCCCGTGTTCTTCAGCACCATCGTCAGGAACATGCAGGATGACGAGGGTACCGCAGGGGTCGTCAGGCAATACTTCATGGACGGCGACAGGTGCAGGGTCGATGCCATAGTCATGGCAACACCCTTCTCCCAACTGAACGGTTCCAGGGACTGCACCGGGGTCTACACCCCCGATGAGCAGAACTTCTTCAGGAACATGACAAACGTCCCGATAATACAGGCCATGACCAGCAACGGCCATTTCGCCGATTACGAGGAGACTGCACAGGGTCTAACCAAGGGAGAGATAATAGCGAGCGTGTTCTGGCCCGAGATAGACGGCCAGATCATCACCGTGCCTATAGGAAGCAACGAGTCCGGAGGAGGGATCAGGAGATACTCCCCCATCGGGGACAGGGTGAAACATCTCGCGAACGTTGTGAAGGGATGGGCATCGCTGGCCCACAAACCCCGTTCCGAGAGGAGGATCGCAGTGCTCATGTACCAGTCCAGACCGGATTCCGGAAGGATCGGGGGAGCCGCGGGACTGGACACCATCGAGAGCGTCAGCGACATGCTGAAACGCTTCAATGAGGAGGGATACACCCTCGACCATGTCCCCGAGAACGGAAGGGCGTTGATAGACGAGGTTCTGGACAACATCACCAACGATCTGGAATGGTCCTCCTCGGAGAGGATAAGGGAGAAGGCGTTGGACCTGGTCTCCAAGGACCGCTACCTGGCGCACTATAACAATATATCAGTATTCAACAGGCAAAGGATGGAGGATTCCTGGGGGAAGCCACCCGGGGAAGTGTCCGTGGATGACGGGAAGATGGTGATACCGGGGATCATCAACGGGAACATCCTCATCGGATACCAACCACTGAGGTCCTGGTCGGACCAGATGGAGGCCGTCTACCATGATCCCGTCATACCGAATCCCCATCAGTACCTCGGATTCTACAGATGGCTGAAACACGATTTCAAGGCCGACATCATCTTCCACATGGGAACCCACGGGACATTGGAATGGCTTCCCGGGAAATCCGTTGGCCTGTCGGGCAAATGCTTCCCCGACCTGGTCCTCGACGGGGTACCCAACGTCTACCCCTATGTGATAGACGACCCGGGAGAGGGTATCCAATGCAAGAGGAGGATAGAATCCGTCCTGATCGGCCACATGTGCCCCACGATGGCCCGTGCAGGCTCCTATGATGAACTGTCCGAGGTGGAGAACTCCCTCCAGGAGTACTTCAAGGCGAAGGCATCCGTCAAAGGTGAGAAGAGACTGTCCATGGTGGCGGAGATCCTGGAATCCGTCAGGAAGGCGGAACTCCTGAAGGACCTGCACCTGGATGACGGCATCACCCCCGAGGAATTCGAGGAGCATCTGGAGGACCTACATGATTATCTGACGGAACTGAAGGATGCCATCGTCCGTGACGGACTCCACATCCTCGGAAGACCGCCTGAGGACGAGAGGATGGATGAATCGGTCTATTCCCTGATGAGACTGGATAACGGGGACATACCCTCACTCAGATCGGCATACGGGGAGGCCATGGGGTACGATGTGGATTCCCTGATCGAGAACCCATCGGGAATGACCGATGGGGAGCTGAACTCGATGATATTGGACTACATCGACAACAGTCTGATGGACTCCATCCGTGGGATGAGGGAATGCGGGTTCGATTCCGACACAGTCCTTGAGGAGATATCCTCCAAAGTGGGGATGACCGACCGTCTGAGGGAATCCGTGGAATATGCATGCAACACCCTCGCACCCAACCTCATGCGCATGACCGATGAGATGGAGAACATGATGCGGGCGTGCGACGGACAGTATGTCCTCCCGGGACCCTCGGGGGCACCGACCCGCGGAAACGCACGCATCCTTCCGATGGGGAGGAACTTCTACGGCATCGACCCGGACATCATCCCTCCGAAGTCCTCATGGGAGATCGGGAGGAGGATGGCCGACCAGATGATCCAACGCTACATGGATGAGAAGGGCTGCTATCCGAGGGAGGTCGGATTCGTCATCTGGGCCACGGACACCATGAAGACCAACGGTGACGACGTGGCGTACATCCTGTGGCTTATGGGAGTGAGGCCCGTATGGTCCAAGAGCGGTGGACAGGTCATCGGACTGGAGGTGATCCCCATCTCCGAACTGGGAAGACCGAGGATCGACGTGACCGTCAGGATAACCGGACTGTTCAGGGACACCTTCCCCAACCTCATCGACCTGATAGACGATGCGGTGAAACTGGTGGCGGAACTGGACGAATCCGAGGAGGAGAACTACCTCGCTGCCAACCTCAGGAAGGACATGATCGATGCCATGGCGGAGGGATTGACCGTGGATGAGGCCCGCAGGAGGAACTCGGTCCGCATATTCGGATGTCCTCCAGGAGGATACGGACCCGGTGTCAACCATGCCATAGAGACGGGTGATTGGAAGACGGTCCAGGACCTGGCGGACATCTACATCACATGGGGAAGCTACGCCTACGGTCACGGGATCTCTGGAGAGAGCATGAGGGATGAGTTCGTCAGGAGGTTCTCCAAGGTGGGTGTGACCGTGAAGAACATGCCCGACAGGGAGATCGACCTCCTGGACATAGACGATGTCTACGGATACCTCGGGGGAATGAACTCCTTCGTCAGGGCATACGGGAACCCGGATGCCATCTCGGTCATGGGTGACGGATCCGATCCCAAAAAGGTGAAACTCAGGGACACCAAGGACGAACTCCAGTATGTCTATAGGAGTAAGATCCTCAACCCCAAGTTCAT
>JAEDJU010000186.1 GCA_016296195.1 Candidatus Methanomethylophilaceae archaeon
GTCCACAGGCGTTCCCCCGATCGCGTACATCAGGGGAAAGCTCGCCGATAACAAGCATTCCGGCGGATCCAAGGTCAAGAGGAACAAGCGTCGTCTCGTGATGGTCCTCGTGATAGGGCTCATCATCACATTCGTCCTGTTCGTCGCCAGCCTCATGTTCGGCCCCTCCGGGAACTATTCCTTCGCAGAGGCCCTGTCCTATTTCGGATCCGGTCTTTCGAAGACGATATCCGGAGGCGAGCTGTCATACGATGAGACCATCGTGTTCGATTCCAGGGGATCCAGGGCCGTCGCCACCTTGGCGGTCGGTATCGGTCTCTCCATATCGGGTTCGATCTATCAGGCCATAATCAGGAACCCTATGGTAGATCCGTACATCATGGGTGTGTCCGCCGGAGCCGGTGTCGCGGCCGTGTCCACCATAGCCTTCAACTTCACGTTCTTCGGACTCCTGGACAGCGTGACTTACGCCACTCCCATAGTGGCCATGGTCGGGGGACTGGTTGCATTCGCATGTACCATGATCCTCGCGGAGAAGTCCGGAGGTTCGTCGATCAACTATGTCCTTGCCGGAGTCATCGTGGGTCTGGTGTTCTCGGCGTTGCAGACACTCATGCTGAGCATGGCCGGGGACAAGCTGAACAGTGCCATGTCATGGCTGTTCGGATCCTTCGCCAACATCGGCTGGGATCAGGCAATATTGGTCCTGATACCTTCCATCGCCATGTCGCTGGTACCGTTGGTATGGGCCAAGGAGTTCAACCTCGTCCTTCTGGGAGAGGATCAGGCCAGACAGATGGGTCTTGATGTCAGGAGGTTCAACAGATGGATGCTCATCCTGGCCTCAGTCCTGGCATCGGTCTGTGTGGCCTTCGTCGGTATAATCGGTTTCGTCGGACTCGTGGTGCCGCACCTCTGCCGTATGCTGCTGGGAGGTGACCACAGGTTGGTCATGCCCGCATCGATGGTTGTGGGTGCGGCCCTGATGATCGCAGCGGACCTTTTCTCCAAGATGATAATGGCGCCCATGGAACTGCCAGTCGGTGCCATCACGACGGTGATAGGTGCCCCTGTGTTCGCATATCTCCTGATCAAGAAGGGGAGGATGTACGATGGATGACACACCTCTGTTGGAGGTCAGGGACCTCCAGAAGTACTATGAGGACGGCTATCACGCCGTGCGCGGGGTCTCTTACAAGATCCCGTCCGGAATGCTCGTGGGATTGATCGGACCGAACGGTTGCGGTAAGTCGACGATGATGAAGTGCATCAACAGGATGCATGACCCGTCCTCGGGGGACATCCTCATAGACGGTGAATCCGTGTTGACCAAGACCCCGTCCGAGGTCGCCCGGTTGGTCTCCAATGTTCCCGCCGAACTCAGGACCAGTTTCGGACTCACCGTCTACGAGACGGTCATGATGGGTCGCTATCCGTTCCTGAAGAATGTCTGGTGGGAGACCGAGAACGACGAGTCCGTGGTCGTCGATGCCATGAGGAAGTTCGGAGTGGAACACCTCCAGGACAGGCAGCTGAACATGCTGTCTTCCGGAGAGATGCAGCGTGTGCTGATAGCCAAGGCCTACGTGCAGGAGCCGAGACTCATGCTCGTCGACGAACCAACATCCCATCTGGACATGAAGTACAAACTGGACGTCATGGAGTACCTCAATGCCATGGTGAAGAAGGACATGACCATCCTCGTCGCGGAGCACGACATATCGCTCATGGCGAGGTATTGCGACCTGTGCATCATCATGCGCAAGGGTGAGATCATGGGAATCGGAAAGCCCAAGGAGGTCATCACCCCGGAGCTCATCGAGAAGGTCTACGACGTCAGTGCGTCTGTGGGATTCGACGATGACGGTGAACTTTTCGTACTGCCGAAGAGGGTCCGCAGGGAACACGACACATTGTGAGCGGGGTCATCCCCCTCACCAAACACCTTCCATCACTCCTTCCTTTTATACGAGTCCGTCATGCCAATGGACATGACCCGTTGCATCCGTGTTCCGAAGAAAGAAGGTGAGCCCGTGAGGTCCAGACTTGCGGCCGAGGGTGATCTGGATCTCGATTCGAGGATACGTGCCGATGGCGACTTCCTCCTGATACCCATTCTTTGCGATTCATTCGAGGGGTATGAGGTTGTGGATGCCGAGATGCAGGAGCAGGGTCACAGACCCACGGACTATCGTGACGTGGCCCAGGTTCCGGGTGAACTCAGGGAGACACTCCCCAGTTCATTCGATGTGGTCGGGGATGTGGCGATGATAAAGCTGCCTGACGAGCTCCTGCCGTACAAGCACACCATCGGGGATGCTCTCCTCAAGGTCAACCACAGTCTCCGCACGGTCTTCATCGACTCCGGTGTCAAGGGAGAGTTCAGGATCCGTGATCTGGAGCAGATCGCAGGGACGGGTTCCTCCGAGACGGTCCACAAGGAGTTCGGGGTAAGATTGTACACGGACCCCTCCAGGGTGTACTTCAACCCCAGACTGTCCACCGAGAGGTCCAGGATAGCCTCACTCGTGAGGGACGGGGAGGTCATCATAGACATGTTTGCGGGTGTCGCACCCTTTGGTACCGTCATCTGCAGACTCGCTCATCCCGAGGTGGTCTACTCCATAGACCTGAACCCCGAGGCGGAGCACTTCGCACGTCTGAACGCCGAGAAGAACCACGTTAAGCAGGTGGTCCCGATGACGGGTGATTCCTCCAAACTGATCTACGACCTTCCCATGGCAGACCGTATAATCATGAACCTCCCGCAGATCGCGGACAGGTTCCTCCGTTATGCCATGGACAGACTGAAGTCCGGCGGTGTGGCCCACATGTACAAGATCATCGAGAGGGAGGAGTTCCCCTCGTTCTGTGATTCCCTTGTCAGGGAGATGGGGGAACTGGGCCACGGGATCTCCATCTCATCTTCCGAGCTGAAGACGTATTCCCCCACCATGAGTGTCTACTCAATGGACATCAGGAAGCTCTGAATCCTC
>JAEDJU010000187.1 GCA_016296195.1 Candidatus Methanomethylophilaceae archaeon
CGAGCCCCTCGGAAACCCCGACCTCAGGGTCAAGGATGAGTTCATACCCATAGTCGAGCTCACGGACGGACAGGCAGTCCTCATATATGCCACCGCGGTGATGGGAACGGCCAAGAAGCACGTCAAGTGGCAGGTCGCCAACGGTGTCGGATACAAGTATCTGCCCCAGATCGCGATCGAAGAGGGTATGGAGTCCGACGAGGAGGTCCTGGAGTGTGCCGCCCTCTGCCCGAAGAAGGTCTTCGAGGTGGAGGACGGGAAGCTCGTCATCAAGAACCCCCTGGAATGCAGTCTGTGCAGGGCATGCACCGACCATCTGGGAGAGAAGGGAGGAATCACCGTCACCGGTGACGACCAGAACTTCTTCTTCAAGTTCGAGACCGACGGCTCACTGACAGCCCAGCAGGCACTTGACAAGGCCGTGGAGATCCTCGCCGAGGAGGCGAACGACTTCAAGGCCCAGCTCGAGCAGCTCTGAAGCAAACATTTCACCCCTCCCGGAAGGGAGGGGATCACCCCTTTCTACTGTTCCTTCCCGCGTTGGATTATTATACTGGATTCCCTACGAAGTCCCATGACCAACACCATCTGCCCCGAGTGCGGGAGCACATTCGATCCGAGCGCCGGTTTCTGTCCCAAATGCGGACGCGAGGTCAAGGCGACCCAGTCCCCCAAGACGTATCAGGTGCCCGACAAGTCCCCGGAGGAGCTGATGGCCGTCGGTTTCAACCACATGGCCGATGGGAACTACGATGAGGGTCTCGCATGCTGGAACAAGGCGGTTGACGGCGGTATCGTACCGGATGATGACACCTACTCCAGGATGGTCGATTCCGCCGGTGCCTGCATGGTCATCATATCGTCCACATCCAAGGTGGACTATCATCCCGGCGTCGTTGATCTGGATCTGAAGCTTGATGACAGGGATTTCGCATCGGATCTCCTGAATGACATCCGCGGAAGACTGCATCAATGCACCACGCAGCCTTCCCTGGTGAACCTCTCCACCAACCATATGCTCCTGCTCACGGACTGCTTCAACCTCTACACCGATATGAGGGATATGAAGGTCCTCTGTGACGGGTCCAGGGATTTCATGGAGGCCGTGAGGGCCCGTGAGGGGGAGATGAGTTCCGACGGTATGATGGAGCCGGAGAAGGCCTCCAAGTACATCGACACCAACGTTGACTTCATCAACCGCATCTGTGGGACAGTGGACCGCATCATAGACCGCATCCCTCCTGAGACGTTGGACACCCTCGCCGACAAGTGGGCAGACCAGTCCACCCTCTCATACGTCTACGACATCAAGGTTGTCCTGAACGTGTGCATACAGTTGAGGGTCGCCGGCAAGATGATGTCCAAGCTGCTCACCAAGACGTTGGATTCCCAATGCAACATCATAGCCACTAAGTACATCTCACTGTCCAAGTGATCAGAAGAAATCGGACAGTTTGCACTTCTTGACCTTGTCGTTGTTGAAGACGGAGTCCATGCTCATCTCGAGGATGTCTATCCTCTCCCTGGTGTAGGTGTCCAGTCCGTACTTCTCACCGATGGTCTTGGAGATCTCGAGGTACTTCTTCACGCTCGCCTCGTGAACGGTCAAAGTGAGTGCGTTGCCGCATTTGGTGCACTTGCCCGCCAGTGGCATCCTGCGGTACTTCTCACCGCATTTGGTGCATCTGACCGTCTGGGTGGAGAAACTCCTGAGGTTTCCGATCATATCCGGTAGGAAGTGCTTGTTGAGAACGCGGGTTGCCACATCCTTCTCATCCACGGCACGGATCTTCTTCCCCAGCATGAGCTGTGCATCCATCTTGTCCATCATGGTCTCCAGGGTGGTGTAGGCGGAGTACTTCGGACCGTCCGATATGTCGTGCGTGTCATGGGTGAATCCCAGGTGCTCGTACTGGTCGGGTGTTCCGATCCTTCCGGCGATGAGGTCCATCTTCTTCTCGATCTCCTTGGGGTCCTTCATCTCCATGGCGGCCTGGTAGAACTCCAGGGGATACTCCCTCAGGCAGTCGACGTTGTGGGCCTCCTTGTCGATCTCGTTGGGGTCCAACCTCGTTGTGAGGACCAGGGGTGCATCCATCAGACCTCCCCTCCTGTCGGGCAGGAAGTGCATGGAGAAATTGAGAAGTCCATCCAATGCGAGGATGACGCAGTCCTCGTCACCATCGCAGTTCCTCCTCTTGGCAGCGTGGAAGAACGGGTGTCCGTAGCATCCGCGTAGGTCCGCGTACCCGATGATCCTGCAGAGGATACCTCCGGATGTGTGGGGTGCGAGTCCGAACGTTATGTGGCCGATGAGGTCGGACCTCGAGTTGACGTTGTAGTATCTCGGGAGGTGGTAGAACTCCTCCAGTTCGTCATCCAGGAACCTGGCCACCTTGACGAGGTAGTCCCCGCAGTCCTTGGCGGGGATGATGTCCTGGACCTTGAGCTCGACGATCTGCTCCGGGTCCGTGAGGGGATCGCCGTTCCAGTCGTGTGTGTATCCCAGCTCGTGGGCCTTCTCGATGCTGAGGCCGATCTCCCTGGGTTTGAAGTGTGTGATGGGGATGTCGGTCATGTCGAAGCGGATGGTACCGTCCTTGAATGTGGAGACGCCGTTCTTCTGTCTCAGGATACCCTTCTCGACCGCTTCCGTGAACTTGTTCTTGGAGACCAGGACGTCCAGGCACTTTAGCTCGGAAGGGGCCTTCTCACCGATGGTGGCGCATGCCGCCCTGAACTCCTCCTCCAGATCGATGTCCATGGGTGCGGGTCCGATGTTGCCGAAGGCGTTGGCCTTGGGAACGTAGATTGTGTGGGCGTTGCAGTCCCTGCACCAGTTGCGGTAGGTCATCTTCCCGCATTCCGGACATCTCCTGTTCCCGACCTCCACGTTGACGGTGGCCTTCCCGCCCATCCTGCTGGATGCGCCGCTCTTGCACACGGCTATGGCCGCGTTCATCTCCTTGCCCGCGTCAGCATCCTTCCCGACGGG
>JAEDJU010000188.1 GCA_016296195.1 Candidatus Methanomethylophilaceae archaeon
ATGGTAGTCGCTGCCGCCGTCTCGTTCGTGGGTGTCATAGGGTTCATCGGATTGGTCATACCCCATATCCTGAGGATCCTCATCGGTCCGGACAACCGTTACATCATGCCCCTGAGCATCATCGCCGGTTCGTGCTTCATCCTGATATGTGATTATCTGGCGCACATCATCGCACCTTACTACGGAACCCTGCCGATAGGTGTGGCCACATCCCTCATCGGTGCACCTGTGTTCATCTACCTGCTCGTACGCAGGAGGAAGGAGGTGGGTTGGAGTTGACACTCGAGGTGAGGGACCTGCATTACACCTATGGGAAGTATCTGGTGCTGGACGGTATCGATCTCCCCATCGTTGAGGGGGAGGTCATAGGCATCCTGGGGCCCAACGGATGCGGGAAGACGACCCTCCTCAGGAACCTGAACAAGAACCTCACACCTTCCGGAGGATGCGTCATGCTCGATGGCACGGATCTTTCCGATCTGACCAAGAAGGAGATTGCGAGGGAGATCGCCGTGGTCCCCCAGACCAACGAGGTCCATTTCGCCTTCACAGTGAGGGACATGGTCGCCATGGGAAGGATGCCCTTCCAAGGGATGATGGGTGGAGCCTCGTCCGAGGATGAGAAGATCATCGATGATGCGATCGAGAAGACAGGCCTCACCAAGTATGTGGACCGTCACATAAACACCATGAGCGGTGGCGAGAGACAGCGTGTGATAATCGCCAGGGCTATCGCCCAGACCCCCAAGATCCTGCTCATGGACGAGCCCACGTTGCATCTGGACATCAGCATGCAGTTCGATGCCCTGAACCTGGTCCACAGGCTCTCCAAGGAGACCGGTATGACCGTGGTGATAGTGTCGCACGATCTCGCGATGGTAGCCAGATACTGTGACAGGATCGTCATGATCCACGACCACAAGGTGCATGCCATCGGCAGGCCGGAGGAGGTCCTTACCGAGGAGAACATGCGTGTGGTCTTCAATGTGGATGCGGAGCTCTTCTTCGACAAGAAGATCAACAAGTACTCCGTGATGCTCCACGATTCCCTGAACAACTTCTGACGATCGATATCCTCGGTACGGGTGATATCGATGGGGAATCCCGAAGAGATGAGATGTAAAAGATGAGCGCCCTGGACGGAATTCGAATCCGTGTCGAAGCCTCGACAGGGCTTCATGATAGGCCGCTACACTACCAGGGCAACAGACCTGAAGATACAGATGACCTATATTAAACCTTGTATGACCTCTTACACAGGCCGCTGTCATCACCATTCTGTTTCCCCATCACCCGTCATGTGTTCCACATATTCCACAGGGACCTTCTCCGTCAGGTACACCCCGTCACCTGAGAGGTGGAACACGTATCCATCGGAATGCATGCGTCCGGAATCGACCCTGAGGATCATAATATCGTCCTCAGATCTGCTCCTCCTTCCGGCAACATCCTTGGCATATCCGATCGATGCGGAAAGATGTACCTCCGTTCTCCTCATGGGAAGGATGTATCCTGAATCCCTTATCATGTCCCATGCCTGTGGAGATGTTCCGTGGTAGAGGTGCTTCGGAGGTTCGACCGGGTCCCCATAATCGATATCGATGCTGTGTCCGTGGAACGCACGGATCCTCTCCCCGTCCTCGGAAATTTCGTAACGGGTGTTCATCCGGGAGATCTCCATTACGAGTCCGCGGTCCATTCCACCGTGGACCTCCACATCATCAATCGAGATCCATCCGTGCTCGTCGTGGGGTATGTCTGAGCGGTGCCTCAGTATCCTGCTGAGCCTCTTGCTGTTCCTGACGTATTCAGAACTGTCACTCATGATATGCAGGGGTGTTCGCCGATACCTGATGAAACCATCGGAGGTCGATGCGGAGAATCGAAGAACGGATGATGATGTAATCGAAGTAAAAGATGAGCGCCCTGGACGGAATTCGAATCCGTGTCGAAGCCTCGACAGGGCTTCATGATAGGCCGCTACACTACCAGGGCAACAAGCCATAGTATATTGATATTATATTTAAATCTTATTATTATATATGTCTTATGTAGAACATTACATCACGTATTAGACAGATTATATTGTCAACAGTTTCAGATAAACCATGTAGATTTCTTCATCATGATGAAGATTATCCATGACCCGTCTATCGATTTCATCGTGGTGAATCCTTCAGAGAAGGGTGTCCCTCTTCCTGAGATACACCTTGTCCACGGTGACCATGTCCGCCTTGGAGGCATTCCTCCGATGTGATCCCATCTTCGCCGACGATACCGCCGAGCTTGTACGCAAGGGGGCACCTGCGATAGGCACGGACATCTTAGACGGAACGGGCGACCATGATTCGGAGATACATCGGATGTAGATGATTCCATCAGGTGCCGAATAATGACATGGTTTCCTATAGGAAACCTATTCCATATTTACATCCTCATCGATTCGGATATGAGATCCACGTGATTTCTCGGAGACGGGTGAATATGGAGGATGGAATCGGAGATCATACGGAGAACGGTCTGTCGGGTCTGAAGCTGGTGGCATTGGAATGTTTCGGAGCCGTCATGCTCGCGATAGGGGCCATAGGCATAGTCCTCCCACTGATACCAACCACACCCTTCGTCATCGTCGCCGCTTTCTGTTTCGCCGGCAATCCCCGCATCTACGGGAAGATCCTGAACAGTCCGTTCTTCGGCGATTACGTCAGAGCATGGAAGGAGACGCGTGTGATTCCCATGCGTGCCCGTCTGCAGGGGATAGCGATGGTCTGGATCGTGTTGATCGTGACCATGATTTTCTTCATGACCGCCGATTGGCAGAGGATCCTCCTATGTGTGGTGGGCATAGGTGTCACCATCCATCTCCTGACCGTGTTCAGGAAGGGACGTACCGAGGACTGACCCGGACCAGTGTCTAGAAATATCCTTCGGAGGATGGGGATGTCATGCCGTTGGGAGACCCGCACGGAGGATTGTTCGAGTACACAGACGAGG
>JAEDJU010000189.1 GCA_016296195.1 Candidatus Methanomethylophilaceae archaeon
GGACCGTTGAGGCGGTGGCCGAAGTGGATCCGAAAGTCGCAGTCCTCTGCGGGGCCGGTGTCAAGACCGGCGACGATGTGAAGACCGCCATAGACCTCGGTGCCAAGGGAGTCCTCCTGGCATCCGGAGTCGTGAAGGCCAAAGACCCCGAAGCAATCGTCAGAGACCTGATCAGATACATCTGAAACCATTAAACCCCGCCTCCGGGCGGGTTCAACATCTTTTGACCAGGCATCAACATTCACTGTATGCCTGACACACCCTCGAGTGAACTGGCCACCCCGACCTGATGAATGAAGAAGATCGGATTTCAAAGGCATGATGAACACATCTAAAATGGAGTTAGTTCATCGGAGTTAAATAACCAAACCTGAATACCCATAGTGGTGTTAAATGATGGATAACGAACCATTCAGAATGCCGCTAATTGGGGACGATGCACCTGAATTCAAAGCGGTCACGACGCAGGGCGAAATCAATTTCCCTGCCGATTACAAAGGAAAATGGGTCATTCTTTTCTCCCATCCTGCTGACTTCACCCCAGTCTGTACAACTGAATTCATGACGTTCGGATCCATGATCCAGGAATTCAAAGATATCAACACAGAGCTGGTCGGACTCTCCGTGGACTCCCTGTACGCACACATAGCCTGGTTGAGAAAGATTCAGGAGATTGAATGGAAAGGGATGAAGAACATCGAAGTGACATTCCCTTTGATAGAAGACATAAGAATGGATGTGGCCAGAAAATATGGAATGATCCAGCCCGGCCAGTCCAACACTCAGGCCGTCAGATCCGTATTCTTCATCGATCCCAAGGGAAAGATCAGGGCCATCATCTACTACCCCCTTTCTCTCGGAAGGAACTTCGATGAGATCAAGAGGGTCGTACTCGCACTTCAGAAAGCGGACAAGGACAATTGCGCCACACCTGCGGACTGGAGACCTGGCGATGACGTCATCGTCCCCACAGCCGGATCATGCGGTACCGCAAAAGAGCGCATGGAATCCGATGACCCGAACCAGTATTGTCTCGACTGGTTCATGTGCTTCCGCCGCGAGAACGGAAAGCAGTAAACATCAACATCACACGTCGGGCCACCCGCCCGACACCTTCTCAAATGAACTGTTGGCAACCAGATACATCATCAACCCTCCTATAACCTCGCCGATGAAAACCGCCCAGAATATTGCCGTAAGAGAATACTGGGCAGCGATCACATAGAGGATGATAAGCAGTAGATTCCTGACCACTGCGCATATCACCGAACGGTTCGGCATCATCATCGCCTGGAGCATGCTTGAGCAAACGGGTATGAGGACGTATGCAGGCAGGAACATGCAGTATATCCTCAGAGCCTCAACCATCTGCGGCCTCAGGGCCTCCATGTCAGGATTGTATGTGAACATATACAGGAACGGCTCAGGGATGAAGAATATAATTATGCAGAAGGCGCCGACGATTCCCACGGCTAGCTTCATCGCGTATCTGAAAGCGGAACCCATCCTATCCGGATCCATCTGACCGAATGCGGACGAGGCGACGGGAACCAGAGCAGAACCGATCGCCATGGCGGGGATGAGCGCCATCTCCAGGACTATGTTGGGAACCGAGTATATCGTCAGACCATCCGAACCCGCACACCAGATGACGATGTAGTTCAAGACGATGTTCATCGCATACATCACTGTATATTCCAGCATCTGGGGGATGCCTACTTGCAGGACAGTGCGCAGGTTGTCACCATGGAAACGGAAACCCCTGAAACCCATATGGATGTACATCCTCCCATCAAGGTACAGGAAGAGACCGAAGACGACGGCTGTGAGGGTAGCCAAGGATGTGGATAAACCGGCACCGGATATGCCCATACCAAATCCGTAGATCAATATCGGATCTAGGATTATGTTGGTGACGGCCATGATTATGGCGATCGTACGGGCAACCTTGGCCGCCCCCTCTCCCCTCATTATACCGGATATGGTACCGTACATTATGTGGATGAATGTGAACAGGACGATCTGCAGCATGTAATCGGAAGCTATGTCATCGATGTCACCGGAACCGATCAAACCCAGAAGAGGAGAGGTCATCGACACAAGGATCGGAGTGAGCACCAGACCGAAGAGAAGGGAGAACATCACGGCATTCAGAGCACATCCTGATGCCTTGGACCTATCACCGGCTCCGATGAAACGGGATACTACCGCTGCCGCACCGACACCGAAACCGTTCCCGATCCCCATTATCACAAGATATATCGGTTCCACGAGAGCGATTGCGGCGAGGGCATCGGAACCCAGACCTGCACACCACATGCGGTCGGCAACGGTGTTGACACCGGCGACTATCATCGAGATTATGAGCGGAACCGCCATGGTGACGATGGCTTTCCTCGGTTCTCCGAGAACGACGTTCACTCCTCCCTCTCCCGACATCGTGGATGGATAGGACGCCTGCGAATAATACGGTTGCCCAGGATTATTATACTTGAACAGTTGTTCATATATTCAATAGAGGAATAACATGAAGGCTGTCCTGAAACTGGAAGGTCTGTGCTGTGCGAACTGCGCAGCCAAGATAGAGCGTGATGTACAGAAGATAAAGGGCGTCTCCGAGGCCAATGTGGCATTCATGACACAGAAGATGACCATCGAGGCTCCCGAGGAGGAGATGGAGAGGATCGTCAAGGAGGCCACCGCGATCGCCAAGAAGGTGGAGAGCGAGGTGGAAGTGAGAAGGATTAAGTGATCCGATGAAGAACGTCGAGAAACGCATGATCATCGGTGCCGTCATTTTCGCGATAGGTGCCGTCATGCATTTCGTACTCCAATCGGAGGACCATCTCCAGTTCATCGTCTTCCTAGTTGGATATGTCATCGTCGGATACGATGTCGTCCTGAAGGCGATTCGCAACATAGGACATGGACAGGTGTTCGATGAGCATCTGCTCATGGTCGTTGCCACCATCGGAGCCTTCATCG
>JAEDJU010000021.1 GCA_016296195.1 Candidatus Methanomethylophilaceae archaeon
CGGTGGACATCCCCGTGTACGGCGTCGGAGGAATCACACCGGAGAACATGGGACGGGTGATCGATGCTGGTGCCGAAGGCGTGTGCGTGATGTCGTCGGCGATGACCGCGGAGGATCCCGCTGGATTGGTCAGGTCCCTTCGGCGGATATAATCGCTCGTACATTTTCCGAGTGACCGCCGATATTTATTATATTTTATACTACGATAGTACGCCCTATGGGTCTACAGGATGAATATCTGCGCAACTTCACCGTGCTCATGACGGAGAAGGGGGTCGTACCGCTTACCGATCCCATGCAGATCGCAGTCTACAACAGTCTGTGCGCGGGTCTGAAGAGACCGAGCGACATCGCAACCGAACTCGGTGTGCCTTCCTCGTCTCTCCACTTCGTGCTCGATAAGATGGTGGACGCAGGGATCATAATCAGGTCGAAGCCGGATCCCGACAAGAAGTCCGTTTACTATTCCAACCTAGCCCTGAAGATCGCGGGGTCGTTCGAACCCGATGACGCCGCGAAGGAGGAGGCGGAGGATACCTTCAACGATCCCGCCAGGTACTACAGCGGGATGTCGTCTGTGGCCAACATGCTGGACAGCTACACGTCCGAGATCGGCCTCGACATGGACAGGATGAGGGCCAACTACGCCTCGGATCTCGCAGATGCGGTCCGCGACAGGATCGGCAAGTGCGGGATGGAGGACGCCATCGTGAGGATCATGAAGGAGTTCTCCGACATCACCGGATTCAAGTTCAGCGTCTTCGCCCTCAACCCCCTGACCCTGGTGTTCGAGGGAGACCGCTGCATGCGCTCCAAGGTCGACATGCTCGCCACCTTCGTGGTGAGGGCAATCGAGAACTCCTCCGGCAGGACATACCACATCGTGGGACGCGAGGACTTCAGCAACGGCGAGCTCGCAAGGGTCAAGGTATCCTTCGACCGCGCCGAGAAGGTCCCGGAACCCTACATCAACATGTCACTGCCCCAGACATCCGAGGTCCATCCCTTCATGATGGTGGACCTGGACGGCACCGCGGGACTCATGACCAGCAGCATCCAGATCGACATAGTGGATGCGGTCTACGAGAGGCCCCTGTGCATCACAGACATAGTCAACAAGGTCAACTCACCCCGTTCGACCATAACCTCCAACCTCCTCAGGATGGTGGAGGAGGGTGTGATCTCCGTGTTCTACTCGGAATCCGGATCCGCATACTACGGACTCTCCTGCTCCATACTGATGAAGAAGACCCGCCCGGTGAACAGGGACTCCTATGAGATCTCCATGCTCCTCGGCGATGTCTCCGCCAGGAAGGGGGCGTTCATGGAGGGATACCTCAGGTACACCATGACCACCCTGAAGAACTACGGTTTCGACAGCGACTACATGATGGTCGTCCTCGGAGCCAAGTACATGAGGGCGGCGGGACGCGGACAGCCCAAGAACTTCGACATCTTCTTCGGAAAGATGTCGGACATCGCCAAGACGATCGGACTGTCCCTCAACGTGGTGTCCGTGTACCCCCTGACCATCGGTATCAACAACGACAACGCCGACTCCGAGATGTCCTCGGCCATGACCTTCGTGAAGGGAATGGCCCACCAGGGACTCGAGATGGCGAGCAGCGGAATATTCGTCAGGAGCTCGGAGGACACGCCCGAGACGAGGAACATCTCCTTCAGGGAGATCTACCCCGCACTCAGCATGACCCCCGTGGAGGGAATACGCGTGGAGGAGCTGGCCGATGCCGCTCCCGCCAAGAAGAAGCGCACATCCTCCGTCAAGACCGCACTGAAGAACCGCAGCGCCAAGGAGAACGGAAGGCCCGCACGCACGGTCAGGTACATCACGGGAGTGGTCATGCTCGTGTTCGTGGCGGCCATCCTGCTGATCTCCGCGGGAGGGGACGACAACAGCGCCGACGGGGACACGTTCACCGTCTACGGCGATGCCGGATTCTCCGACTTCACACTCATCGAGGACGATGGGACCGAACTGCAGATCCCCCTGTCCGTCGATGCCAACACACAGGTATCGTTCACGATCATGTCCGACAGCGTCATCGGCATAGGCACCGTGTCCAACGGTGTCGCCACCGCCATGCAACCCGATTCGGACGGAAGGTACACCATAACCGTGAGCTCGGACCTCGAGCTCCAAACACTTTACCCCGTCTCCCTTCCCGAGACCGGGAACTACACCGCGTACATCTACAGCTTCGACGACAAGGTCAGCGAGAAGTACGCGTACAACTTCGCAGGATACATCGACGCCGTGACCTATGCCGAGGTCTCCGGCGGACTCTGGGTGAACTCCCATGGAGCAGTCAAGATCCAGACCGATGACGGATTCTACATCTCCGACACCGAGGACAAGACCGACTCCGTCTTCATCCAGAAGATCGTCTCCCTCGACCCCACCGTCCCCGACTTCCATGTCAGGGAGATCAAATCCAACTTCATCACCATCGACTTCTCCGGAGACTACATCATCGACGGAAGGTATGTCAGCGGTGAGCTCAAGGTGGGGATGTGGAAACAGATCGCGGGATTGTTCGTCTCAACCGACGGACCCGTGACCATCACAAGCACCGATGCATCCGGTGATGTCCGCAACATCAACCTCACCGAGGGGAAGTTCCGCTTCTACACCGGAAACGAGGATCTGAAGATCACTTTCAACCAGAAGGAACTGATCTGATTCGGGGGCCCCATGTTCTGTCCGTACTGTGGCAGGGAGTTCGGGAGCACCGGTTCCCGCTTCTGCCCGTTCTGCGGGCAGGACCTGGCCCCCACCGTCACCCTCACCGAGAGACTCTCCTGGATCCAGATGTTCAGGGTCCTGTCCCCGTCCGAGGGAGGTACGAAGTACAGGGCGGTCATCGTCGGTGGGTTCGCCATCATCATCGCGATGATCATCGCCATCGTTTTCATCTACGCCACATCACCCGTCTCCCCCTCCGCCGAGGAACCCGAGATACCCACCAGCGACCTCGTGATCATCATCGACGAGAACAGCCAGATAACGTTGGATGGGGATTTCTCCACCGGAACGCTGTGCGCATACCAGGATTCGTCCGGTAACATCGTCATCTATCTGGATAAGAAGGTGGCCGACGGATACGACCGGTTCATGTGGATCCTCAGGGACGATCAGAAGAACGCCTACAACAGCATAACCAAGGATTCCGCCGAGATCAGTTGGCTGGAACCCAGGGTTGGACAGTTCACCATCGTGGTGTACTGCTATGTGGGTGATGAGGAGGTCCCTGCGGATTCCTTCTCCGGAACACTGACGTACCGCGGTGACAAGAAGGTCAACAACCAGTGGGAATACGACGGCAGGACATTCACCGTGAACAGCACGGTGACCATGCAGGACATCGTCAAGTACACCGACCCATCGATAGTGTCCGACGCCGCCAGGGCGGGAAAGGATCCGAACGCTTTCCTCTCATTCATTGTCACCGACGGCACCGTCGCCGACATACAGGAGAAGCTCGCCACGCAGTACGAGAGGTACTACGGTTCCTTCAAGGTCGGATCCTACGGATACGCCGATTTCGTGCTCTCCTTCGTCCAGAGCATCCCGTTCGCATACGACACGATGAACTACTATCAGAGCGACTATTGGGCATACCCCGCGGAGATACTGTTCAACGGATGCGGTGACGAGGAGGACCATGCCATCCTGTACACCTCGCTGATGAGGGCGGCCGGTTACGACTGCGGACTGCTGGTGCTCCCGGGATCGACGATATCCGCCATCTCCGTGGACGGCATCCCGGAGAGCCTGGACCCACCCCTCGGGTACAAGATCGGATTCAAGGCATACAGCGGCAAGATCTACGTCACAGCTGATGCGAACTCATACAACAACGCACCCCTGGCCACCATGAGGACATGCTACGAGATGGATTCCCAGGGCAACTTCCTCTATTACGGTGACCTCTACAAGGGTGACTACGGCCTCTACCTCTGATACAGATACATTTTTATATCCAATGTCTGTGCGACGGAGCATGGCATTGAGATTCGGTTTCGCACCCACGGAGGAGTACAAACTCGTTGTACTCGTAAGGAACGATCTGAAGATGGGCAAGGGCAAGATCGCCGCACAGGTCGGTCATGCAGCCGTGGATTGTGCACTCTATGCCGAGAAGAAGGACAAGAAGGCCTTCGATGCCTGGTACAACGGCGGACAGGCCAAGGTGGTCCTCAAGGTGGATTCCCTCGAGGAGCTCACCAGGTACATGCAGGAGGCCCGCAGCTACGGACTCCACACCAGCATGATAACCGATGCCGGCAGGACCCAAATCGAGCCAGGATCCGTGACCTGTCTCGGGATAGGTCCCGCCAGCAAGAGCGACATCGACAAGGTCACCGGCGACCTGAAGATGCTCTGATCACTCCACGGGCGTCAGCTTCCCAGTTGTTGAGTCGATGATGAAACCCCAGATCCTCACGTCCTTGGGGATCAGGGGATGCTCCCTGAGGACCTTCACCGATTCGTGGACGGAACGCTCGATGGTCTCGAAGCCCGAGAGCCACTGGTCGAAGTCTATGTCGAAGTAACGGCACATGTCGATGGCCTTCTGGGAGATCCCGCGTTCCAACATGAGCCTGATCATCTCGTCACCGCTTATGTGCTGCGCACCGCAATCCGAGTGACCTATGACCATGACATCCTCCACACCGAGTTCGTATATCCCGACGAGGACACTGCGGACGGCCGTGGAGAAGGGTGATGAGATCACACCTCCGGCGTTCTTGATCAACTTCACATCCCCGTTCCTGATCCCCAACGCAGCGGGGAGGAGCTCCACCAGACGTGTGTCCATGCATGTGACGATGGCGATCTTCCTATCGGGATACTTGCTCGTGATGTACCTCTCGTATCCCTTGTCCTCCACGAACCTCCTGTTGAACTCCAGGATGTCGTCAATCACAGGACCACCCTCCTGATACCTGAGTCGAGGTCCTCCGAACTGAGGTTGTACACGGCGTCCAAAAGCGCGGGTTTGAACGTACCGGGACCGTTGGATGCCTTCGCGGCATATTCCGCGGATATGTTGAATGCGGAGATGGCGGCGGACACCGAGTCCACGGATGGGCCGTTGGCACCGACATAGCATCCGACAACGGATGACACCATGCAACCCGTTCCGGAAACCGCACCCAGGAGATCGTGACCGTTGGAGAGCCTGACGACGGTATCCCCGTCGGACACATGATCGACCTCACCGGTGGCCGCTGCGACACATCCGTAACGCTCCGCTATCTCACGGACGATCTCAGCTACATCGCCCGAGGCGCCGTGGGAATCCACGCCCTTGACATCCCCTCCCATTCCGGAGAGGACACCCATCTCCCCCTGGTTCCCCTTGATGACATCCGGTCTCACCCTGCGGATGATCTCGGTGACAGTGGATGTGCGGAACGGGGTCGCACCCATCCCGACAGGATCGAGGATGACGGGGACACCGTGTTCCCTCGCGACCTTCCCCGCCGTGAGCATCGACCTGTTGATGCGTGTGTTCAGGGTACCGATGTTGAGAACGAGGGCACTGGATACAGAGACCATGTCGACGACATCCTCGATGGCATCCGTCATCACCGGCGAACCTCCGGCACAGATGCATATGTTGGCGCAATCGTTGACCGTGACGTAGTTCGTGATGTGATGTACAAGCGGTCTCTTGGAACGGACCGACGACATGAGGACGGATGGTTTGAAATCCATGGATACGGCATCTGATTCCGCATATTTCAACATCGATGAACGATGGAGCGCATCGTTCCAGGGGGTCGGGACCCGGGGAGATCCGTGACGGGATATGGAAAAACAACGGGCGATATATGACCGAAATACGACATATATCGACGGATCCGCCCGTTTTCACTCAATATTCCTTTTATATCGTATGCCCAGCTAGACATATGATTTTATATAAGGGTCCAATAGGCCCGTCCATGGGTACAAACCAGTACTTCATTAGTCGTCAGAGTGATTACGAATCCTCTGCTAGAAGCTATCCTCGCAAATTCCCTCTTGCGATCGCGAAGGCTAAGGGTGCGGTTGTTGAAGATGTAGAAGGAAACCGTTACATCGATTTCCTCAATGGTGCGGGCACGCTCGCCCTCGGTCACAACGATGACGAGGTCAACCAGGCGATGGTGGACCTCATCCAGTCCGGGGCACCCCTGCACACCTTGGACCTTGCCACACCGGTCAAGGACAGGTTCGTTGAGACCCTGCTATCCATCATCCCGGAGGAACTCGCCTCCAAGGCGAAGATCCAGTTCTGCTCACCCTCGGGCACAGATGCCACCGAGGCAGCTATCAAACTCTGCAAGACCGCCACCGGAAGGGGCTCCGTCATCGCCTTCTCCGGAGGCTATCACGGCATGGGGCACGGCTCCATGGCCCTCACCGGCAACTGCAACGCCAAGAACCATGTCCAGAACATCATGCCCGGCGTCCAGTTCATGCCATACCCCTACTCCTACCGCTGTCCCATGGGGATCGGCGGAGAGGCGGGAACCAAAGCGTGCATCGCATACCTCGAGCGTCTCCTCAAGGATCCCGAGAGCGGTGTCACCAAACCTGCGGCGATCATCCTCGAGCCCATCCAGGGAGAGGGAGGGGTCGTCCCCGCACCCGTCGAGTTCCTCCAGGCGGTCCGCAGGATCACCAGAGAACTCGGTATCCCCATGATCTGCGATGAGATCCAGTGCGGAATGGGACGTTCCGGGAAAGTGTTCGCCTTCGAGTACGCGGACATCGTGCCCGACGTCATCCTGATCTCCAAAGCAATCGGAGGAGGACAGCCCCTGTCCGTGGTCGTCTACGACAAGGCCCTGGACCTCTGGGGACCCGGAGCACATGCGGGAACCTTCCGCGGAAACCAGGTCGCCATGGCAGCGGGAACCGTCGTCATGAAGAGGATCAGCGACCCCGAGTTCCTCAAGGAGGTCGTCCGCAAGGGTGAGAAGATGAGGTCACGCTTCCTCAAACTGAAGGAGGAGGTCTCCATCATCGGTGATGTCCGCGGTAAGGGACTGATGCTCGGAGTCGAGTTCATCGACCCCAACGGCCCCAAGGACATCATGGGTAACCCGGAACCCGGAGGAGAGGTCGCACTGAAGGTTCAGCGCCTCTGCTTCGATAACAAGCTTATCATGGAGAAGGGAGGACGCAACGGATCCGTAATGAGATGCCTCTGCCCCCTGACCATCACCGATGAGCAGATCGATGAGGCCATGGACATCTTCGAGAAGGTGGTCAAAGAGGTGGATGCGGATGTCCGCGGATGACCCCCTGCTCCTGTCGGAATCCAAGGAGGTCCAGGAGAGATTCTCCGAGATGATCGACGAGACCCTCTCCGCGGTCTTCGAATCGTTCTCGGATGACAGTGCATTCTCCGGGATCGACCCCTACGAGCTCAGGGAGAAGGTGAACTCCCTCGGATTCCTCCCCGAGAAGGGGAAGGGGTTCGAGGCCGTGCTCGAGGATGTGAAGAGGGATATCCTCCCCCACCTCCTGCGCACCTGGTCCACCAAGTACATGCCCCATCTCCACTCGCCTGTACTCACCGAGACCATCTGCTCGGAACTGATCATATCCTGCTTCAACGACAGCATGGACAGCTGGGACCAGGGTCCCGCCGCGACGGAGCTCGAGGAGAGCATGGTCCACGGGCTCGTCAGGCTGTTCGGATTCCCCGAAGAGACATCGGACGGATGCTTCACATCCGGGGGATCCCAGTCCAACATCTCGGCCATCATCGCCGCCAGGGACTGGTTCTGCACGGAGAGGTTCGGTTGGGACGTGAAGATGAACGGTCTCCCCCCGGAGTACTCCAAGCTCCGCATCTACACATCGGAGATATCCCACTTCTCCATGGACAAGGCCAGCCACATACTCGGTATGGGATACGCCGCCGTAAGGAAGATCCCTGTGGACGACAGATGCAGGATCGATGTGGATGCCTTCGGAAGGATGCTCGAGGAGGATGTCGCCGCAGGTCTCATCCCGTTCTGCGCGGTTGCGACCTTCGGTACCACCGACTTCGGCTCCATCGACGATGCAAAGGGCATGAGGGAACTCTGCGACCGCTACGGTATGCACCTCCACGCCGATGCGGCGTACGGCTCCGGACTCATCATGAGCGAGAGGTACAGGGAGAGGATCTCGGCCATCGCACTCTGCGACTCGCTGACCGTGGATTTCCACAAGATGTTCCTCCTGCCCATCTCATGCTCAGCCATCATCGTCAGGGACAGGGAGCTCCTGAAGTGCTTCGAGCTCCATGCGGACTACCTGAACCGTGAGGAGGATGAGGAGGACGGATACATCAACCTGGTCGGCAAATCGATGCAGACCACCCGTCGCTTCGATGCACTGAAGGTCTACATGGCATTCCAGACCCGCGGAAGCGAGGGATTCGGAAGGATCATCGACACGGCCGTCGGGAACGCATCGTACTTCTACGGAAGGATATCCGAGGATCCCGCGTTCATAGCACCCGTGGAACCCGAGATGTCATCCGTGGTCTTCGCACTGGAGGGAGGCGACGATCTGAACAAGAGGGTCAGGCGCCAGCTTCTCAGCGAGGGAACCGTCATCGGACAAACGGTGAAGGACGGACGCGTCATGCTGAAGTTCACCCTGCTCAACCCCAACCTCGGACCGTCACAGATCGACGGCATCATAGCAAGGATCAAGGAGATCGGTGCCGGCCTGTCCTGAGGCCATCACCGTCTCCATAAACACATTACGTCATCCCCGTGGATGACGGATCACTTCTCAATCCGATTGGACGACGTAGAGGACGTTCGTGGCCTGATATGAGGGCGAGGTCCTCCACACACCCGTTCCGGTCCCGGTGGTCTCCGCGAACACGTAGACCGTGCCGTCACCGGATGTGAAGGTATCGTATGAGGATTCCAACGGGTCCAGGACTATGCCCGCCATGGCATGGGTGGGGAACATCGCCACGGATGTCCTGTATCCGAGGGCGGACATTATCGATGCGTACAGGAAGGAGGAATCCTCACAGTCCCCTCCGCCGTCCCAGAGGGTCTCGGCGGGATACTTGAAGAACTCATCATCCCCGCGGGTGTCGGAATCAGTCTTGTAGGGGATGGTCTGCACGAAGACCAGGATGAACTCCGCACGTTCGGTGTCGTCCATGCCGACAACCATCGGCTCCAGTGCCGAGACCAGCTCGGAGATGTACGCGTTGTCCGCGGAGAGGAACCTGGCATCCGTGTCGGGACCGAGGGACATCCTGTACTCCGACATGGGATCCCCGAAGGCATCCGACATGACCCTGCTCAGAAGGAGGTCGATGGACACGGTATGACTCTGACCCCTGTATGTCCATGTATGGATGAATGTGCGGGAGTCCTCTACGAACACCGGTTGGAAGACGGTGATACCGTCGACATCGGAAGACAGCCTGTAGTATCCGGGATCCAGGGTGAACGGACCGCTGCCCTCACAGACGATCCTGTCCATGGAGTCAAAGACGGTGATATCCCCCATCATCCCGAATTCACCCGGATCCACATTCCTGTCGGACAGGACGGTGTACTGCGTGGAGCATCTGGCCTCTATGGCCAGGTCCGGGTCCACCTCTTCAAGGACGAGGGTCGAGTCCGTTGTCGTAAGCTCCCCATCGACATACCATCCCTGGAAATCATCCCCGTATGCGGTCAGGGTGGCCTCCGAACCTATCGTGAACTCCCCATCGAAGACAGCCGTGAGACCGTTCTGCACAGAGACGTCGGGATAGAATCCCAGTTCCGGGGTGATGTGACCCTGTCCGCTCAATGTGAACAGCTGATAGTTGGTCCCCATTGAGTACTCGATCTTCATGACGACCGTGTTCCTGTGGATCCATTGGGTCTCCCCCTTGCCGTCGGACCACATCTCACACAGAAGGCCATCCACCTCGCCGTTGCCGACGTAACGGTAATCATCCGAGGAGGAGGACCTACCCGTCCAGTAACCGTCGGTATTCACCGTCTCCCCGTCGGATGTGACCTGCACGGTCTCCCTCTGGACGTACCATCCCGAACCTGAATCGGAGAGGACCATGTAGGTCCACTTCATGGAACCGGTGATGACCGTCCTGTCATGGGACGGACCGTACTCTATCAGCATGTCCATGGAGAACCAGAATCCCTCCCTGGAGAAATCCGACCACGCGGCATAGAGGACGAGATCCCCCGATGTGGAGGATGTTATGGCACCGAACGGCACCGTGCACTCCGGATCCGAATACCATCCCTCGAACCACAACCCGTCGTTGTACGGGGTGCAGAGGTCCATGTAGGTCCCCGGGAGGTAGGTTATTGGAGCATCCGAGGGAACGGCCCCCTCGGTGACGTACGTGATGGAGCATGTCCCCTCTATGTCGACAACAGGGACGCGGTCATCAGGGAACGACATGTCCCGAACATCCTGCGTCAGCAAGACCATGGCGGCCGCCAGGATGATGATGGCCGTGGCGATGATCAGGGGAACCTTCCTATCCATGCATGACCCCCAGGATGAAGCACGATAAAAACCGAGCACACATCCCGTTCCGACAGGACGTCGCTCCGACAGTTTTTTCTGAATCATCGGCGTTGACTCCGACCATGGCGATGATCGACATAGAGTACAGGCATTCCGAGGCGGAACTCCAGGATCCCACGATCCGCAGGAGGAGCACGGGTGCCATGGCCGCGTACATCAAGGACCTCATCTTCGAGATGCAGATGGCTGACATCTCCTGCAAGTTCACGGAGACAGTCACCGACGGACCCAACACGGTCCTCATCAACGGAAGGACCATCCCCGAGATCATCGAGGGATTGGAGATCAAGATGCTCGAGGTCGAGGACAGCTGCGACCTCGGACAGGGCGGCAGGGTCGTGTTCGGACGCCCCACACTCGACTGGAACAGGGAATACGTGGAGGATGTGCCCGACACCATCATGAAGAACGCCATCGCCAAGGTGTTCGCCGACATGAACAGGAACAACATCCCCGTCATGGACCAGTGACCCATCATCCCCGCCCGTCACGGGCGGGACCTTATCCCCTCATCCCCATACGGTATCACCGTATCCGACCACGGACAACATTATATCCATGCCACCGATGCTCTCGTCATGTTCGAGATCATCCGCCGCGACGGCATGGCCCGTATCGGCAAATTCACCACCAACTCCGGGAAGACGATGGAGACCCCCGCCCTTTTCCCCGTCATCAACCCGAAGATCAACACCGTCCCGGCAAGGGAGCTGTACGACAGGTTCGGATTCAAGAGCCTCATCACCAACTCCTACATCATCAAGAACACCAAGGAGCTCAACGAGAAGGCCAGGGAGGTCGGACTCCACGAGATGCTGGATTTCCCCGGGATCATCATGACCGACTCCGGAACCTTCCAGAGCCACATGTACGGCGAGGTGGAGCTGACCAACGAGGAGATCATCGAGTTCCAGAAGGCCATCGGAACCGACATCGGTACCGTGCTGGACATCTTCACCGAACCCTACTGGACCAAGGAGCAGACCGCTAAGTCCATCGAGGTCACACTGGAGAGGACCCAGAAGGCCTGCGAGATGAAGGGCGACATGATGATCAACGGTGTCGCACAGGGTTCCATCTACACGGACCTGAGGGAGGACTGCGCCAGGAGGATGGCCACCATGGACATCGATGTCCATCCCGTCGGAGGAATCGTCCCCCTGATGGAGCAGTACCGCTACTCCGAACTGGTCGACGTCATCATGTCCTCCAAGAAGGGACTGAACCCCAACAGGCCCGTGCACGCCTTCGGTGCCGGACACCCCATGGTCCTCGCACTCCTCGCACTCATGGGATGCGACTTCTTCGACTCCGCATCCTACGCCAAGTTCGCCAGGGACGACAGGATGATGTTCGTCGACGGTACCTTCCGCCTCCAGGACATGGAGACACTGGACTGCAACTGCCCCGCATGCAGGGGACACACCCTCGAGCAGCTCAGGAAGATGGACAAGAAGTCCAAGACCAAGCTCATCGCCGAGCACAACCTCTACCAGATCACACAGGAGCTGGCCCTCGTCAGGAGGTACATCAAGGAGGGTAGGCTGTGGGAGCTCGCGGAGATCAGGTGCAGGGCGCACCCCGCACTCCTGGACGCACTCAGGAGGCTCAGGGAGTACCAGGACCTGACCGAGAACTACGACCCCATCAGCAGGGAGGGAGCCATCTTCTACACCGGACCCGAGACCAGGAACCGCCCCGTGTTCAAGAGGTACCTGGACAGGTTGGGCACCAGATACGTCCCGCCGACCGACAAGGCCGTCCTGTTCGAGGACAGCAAGGGGAAACCCTACAGCAGACCCTACGCCGAAGAGTTCGCCAAGGCCCGCAGGGCAGGATACACACCCATCGTGGTGTCCGCGTTCGGACCCGTCCCCGCGGAACTGGATGAGATGTATCCCCTTGCCCAGTCCCTGTTCCCCGAGAACCTGGACATGGAGACCGAGACCGAATCCGAGAGGATCACATTCCAGTTCCTCAGCATGATGGGATTCAAGGAGGCCATCGAACCCTCCCAGATCCCCGATGACGGAACAGAGGAGTTCGATGCCGACCTCCTCAGGGCGAAGGCCGTATCCAGATACCAGTTCGGAATCGAGGCGACGGAGGCACTCTTCAGGGGCAAGATCGAACTGGTCACCAGCAAGAAGACGGGTAAGATCAGGAACGTCATCTCCGATGGGGAGCACGTCCTGTCCATGCGTGCCGGCGATGGGATGTACACCCTCAGGATGGAGGGTGCCAAGAGGATCGTCGAGGCCTGCCCCGCACCTTTCATGAGGGTCTCGGTCATGGACGATTCCATCCCCTTCGTCTCCGAGGGACGCAACGTGTTCGCACAGTTCGTACTGGACTGCGACCCCGATCTCCGTCCCATGGAGGAGGTCATCGTCACCGACAAGGATGACAACCCCATCGCAACCGGACGCGCATTCCTCATACCCTTCGAGATCAAACAGATGAAGAAGGGAATGGCCGTTAAGGTCAGGTCCGGGTCCAGCGACGAATGATCGCGGGGAGGGGTGAACCCTCTCCGTGAAAAACCCATTATTTTCATCACAGCATCGTGATAATGATAGTTCCCAGATGGACATTGACTTATACCACCTCTTGATGAACATGATGATACATTGGGTTCGTACACGTACGCCGTAAGGAGGGCCTTCCCCTACACCATCCCGGTCCTTGCCGGATATCTGTTCATAGGTCTGGCCTTCGGTGTTCTGTTCGCCGACAAGGGATACAACGTCCTCTGGGCCATCCTGATGAGCATCGTCGTTTACGCAGGATCCGGACAGTATCTGGCAGTGAACTTCTTCATTCCCGGATTCTCGATACTCCAGGCTGTGTTCCTGACCCTGATGGTCAATGTGAGACACATCTTCTACGGCCTTTCACTTGTTGACAGATACAACAAGTTCGACTGGAAGAGATGGTATCTGATCTTCGGGATGACCGATGAAACCTACTCGCTGATATGCACCACAGATGTGCCGGATGATGTGGACGAGGAAAGATTCCTGCTATCCATCACACTCCTCAATCAGCTTTATTGGGTGATCGGGACGATACTGGGATCGGTCATTGCCGGTGCACTGCCCTTCAGCTCGGAAGGGGTGGAGTTCGCCATGACCGCCCTGTTCATCGTGATGTTCGTGGAACTCTGGTGCCACAGGAACAACCGCCTTCCGGAACTGATCGGGATATGCACCTCAGTGGTGTGTCTCCTGATATTCGGAGCCGACAACTTCGTACTGCCCACAATGCTGCTGATTGTCGCGATTATAATGTTGGGGAAGAAGAGGATTTGCAAGGAGGGGATGAACAATGCTTGACACCGCCTCATCGTTGATAATGATCGCCGCGATAGCCATCGCCACATTCACCACCCGTGCGGCATCGTTCCTTGTTTTTCCCAAGGGAAAGGAGGTCCCTCCCAAGGTCATATTCATCGGAAAGGTGCTACCCCCTGCGATAATAGGCATGCTGGTAGTCTACTGCCTGAGGTCCACCTCGGTCCTGGCATACCCCTACGGCATTCCCGAGCTCATCGCAGGAATGACAGTCGTCATCCTCCATCTGTGGAAGAGGAATATATTCCTCAGCATCGGGGCCGGGACCATACTCTACATGGTGCTGGTCCAGACAATCTTCTGAAGAATGACCGATGCCGTATATCTCCTCCATACGGTCCCTGTTCACATTCCAGAACGACCCGTTCATGGATATCCTGCGGCACAGGACACCACGGGCCATGAGATTGTGTATCAGTTCATCCACACGTGCCTTCTCCATCCCCAAGTACTGCGATATCTCCCTCCTCTTGATGAAAGGGTCCATGATGCAATGACAGAGAACATCCTTCTCCTCCTTGAGTGTGGATGGATCGTCAGGAGGCTCTTCTATCAGTATATCAGGTGATCGAGAAGAGTATGGGGAGAAAGGAGCATCCGACACCTAAACTGTACTCCTGAACAATCTTGGATGATTTTCTTTGTACACCACCAATATATCTGTTGAAACCCTTCACACGGACATGCCCGCCCCCGGAGTAACCCAAGGGGTGGCTAAGGAGACATCCAAATGGCAGAGAAACGCCCCGAATCCATGGAAAGGATCAACACACCTGAGCTCGCCAGGAAATTCATAGACG
>JAEDJU010000022.1 GCA_016296195.1 Candidatus Methanomethylophilaceae archaeon
TCAGGGACCTTCCGCGCACCCTCAACATAGAGAAGATACATGTCACATCCACTGTCGACGAGTACAGGAAGGTCTCTAATCCGGTATGTCCCATATGCTCCAGGACGATGAAGTCTGTCGGAAAGGATGGTGGTTTCAAGTGCAAGAAGTGCCACACGAGGTCATCCACTCCGGTATCGGTCAAGGTTCCGAGGCAGATCGTCCCCGGTTGGTATGAGCCTCCCACGGCCGCACGCAGGCATCTCTCCAAACCTCTGAAGAGGATGGGTTTGGAGCAGCCTGTCGAGTTCGTCAATAGTCGTAGTTTATAAACGACACTATTTTATAGAGAGGTCATAATCCCAAGCCGAAGGGATATTCAATGGATGAAGTAGTGATTCTTAGCGCAGTAAGGACACCCATCGGAAAATACGGTAAGACACTCGCAGGTATCAAGGCCACCGATCTCGGTGCCATGGTCGTGAAGGAGGCTGTCAACAGGGCAGGTCTCCAGCCCACCGATATCGAGGAGTGCATCATGGGTAACGTCATCGGTGCCGGACTCGGACAGAATCCCGCAAGGCAGGCAGCCATCGGTGCCGGACTTCCCGTGGAGATCGGTTCCTTCACAGTCAACGCGGTCTGTGGATCCGGAATGAAGGCAGCAATGCTCGCAGCCGATGCCATCAAGGCCGGCGAGTACAACGTCCTCGCAGTCGGAGGAATGGAGAACATGTCCGCCGCACCCTACCTCCTGAACGGAGCAAGGTGGGGATACAAGATGAACGACCAGACTATGGTCGATTCCATGGTCCATGACGGTCTTTGGGACATCTTCAACAACCAGCACATGGGATTCACCGGTGAGATCGTGGCCGAGAGGTTCAACGTCACCAGGGAGGATGCCGACCAGCTCTCCGTGGAGTCCCACCAGAAAGCCGCAGCCGCCATCAAGGCAGGCAAGTTCAAGAAGGAGATCCTTCCCGTCACCATCCCCTCCAAGAAAGGTGACATCATCTTCGACACCGATGAGGGAGTCAGGGAGGATTCCAGCATGGAGACCCTCGGAAAGCTCAAGCCCGTCTTCAAGAAGGACGGTATCGTCACAGCCGGAAACTCCTCTCAGCTGAGCGATGGTGCATCATCCCTCGTCGTCGCATCCAGGAAGTGGGCGGAGGAGCACGGACTCAAACCCCTCGCAACCATCGAGGCATACGGAGAGCGCGGAGTGAAGCCCGAGTACATCATGGAGGCTCCCATCCCCGCAACACAGCATGTCCTCAAGAAGGCCGGAATGACCATCGATGACATCGACCTCTTCGAGCACAACGAGGCATTCGCCTCCGCATCCTGTGCCGTCAAGAAGGAGCTCAACGTCCCTGACGAGATCTTCAACGTCAACGGAGGAGCCGTCGCACTCGGTCACCCCATCGGATGTTCCGGAGCACGTGTCCTCACCACCCTGCTCTACGCCCTGCAGGACAGGAACAAGGATGTCGGATGCGCCACACTCTGCCTCGGTGGAGGAAACGCGGTCACCACCATCATCCGCCGCTGCTGATAAACAGTCAAATAAACCTCTTTCCAAACCTTTTCCACTGCATACTTTTTCAATTCGTTGACGGATTCACCGTTCATGAAGACACTCGATGAGATCCTGTCGCTCATAGAAGGTTCCAGAGAGGATATCGTTGACACGATGATCGGGATGATCCGCATCCCCGCTCTGTCACCGGTCAACGGGGGAGACGGTGAATCCCGCAAGGCGGATTATCTTATGACCAAGATCAAGGGATTCGATTCCGTTCAGAGGGTGGATGTTCCCGACGGGACGGATCCCAATGTCATGAGGTCCAGTATCCTCGCCAGGAAGATCGGGAAGAAACCCGGTACCGTATGGGTAGTCGCCCACATCGATGTGGTTCCCGCAGGGGATCCCGATCTGTGGGACACTCCGCCCTATGATCCCGTCTTCAAGGATGGCAGGATATATGGAAGGGGTACCGAGGACAACGGTCAGTCGGTCATCTCATCGATGTTCGCATCCAGGTTCTTCGATTCATCCGAACTGGAGGGCATGTCGATCGGTATCGCATATGTTGCGGATGAGGAGACCGCCAGCACATACGGTATCGAGTACCTCCTCGACCACGGGTATTTCTCTGAAGATGATGTGATATTCGTTCCCGACTGGGGTTCCCCCAACGGTTCCATGGTGGAGGTATCCGAGAAGAACCTTGTCTGGTTGAGGTTCTCGATCGAGGGTAAGACCACCCATGGATCCACTCCAGATCTCGGTATCAATGCATATCGTGTCTCTACCGTTCTTCTGATGGATCTCATGGAATCATTCGCGGAGCGTTTCCCGGACAGGGATGAAGTGTTCCTTCCACCTGTCTCCACATTCGAACCCACCATGAGGCCTGCGACCGTGGAGAATGTGAACACTATTCCCGGATACGATGAGTTCGCAATGGACATCCGTGTCATCCCGAAATACGATGTGGACGATGTCGTTGCATTGGCCGAGGATATAGCGGAATCGCATTCCAAGGCAACCGGTGCCAAGATCACCGTCTCCGAGATCCAGCGTCATGTCTCCGGAAAGCCATCTTCGACCGATACGGATGCCTTCCGCAATCTCTCTGATGCGGTCGAGTCCGTCACCGGTGAAAGGCCCAGGGCAGTGGGTGTCGGTGGCGGTACCTGTGCCAATTTCTTCAGGGAGAAGGGATTCGACGCCTATGTTTGGCAATGCGGAGGCGGTACTCTCCATGCACCCAACGAGTATGTTGAGTTGGAGAACATCATGATCGACGCGAAGGTCTTCGCAACGGTCTACTACAACATGTGCCTGAAGGGCTGATGTTGAAAACGGCCCCTTCGGGGGCCTCTTCAATGATTCGGACGATCACTCGTCGGAGAACATCCTCTCGATCATCCACTCGGTGTTGAATTTGACGATATCGTCATATTCCTGACCGTTGCAGACGAATGCGATCGGTTTTCCAATGGTGTGTGCGATGGACAGTGCGGCTCCACCTTTCGCATCGGTATCGATCTTGGTGAGGATGACCGCATCCACTCCGATGGCGGCATCGAAGACCTTCGCCTGTTCGATGGCATCGTTGCCTGCGAGGGAATCTCCGACGAACACCTTGAGATCGGGTTTGGAGACCCTGACGATCTTCTTCATCTCCTCGATGAGGTTGTTGTTCGTCTGCATACGTCCCGCAGTGTCGATGAGGACGATATCCTTCCTCTTGGATTTCGCATGCTCGATCGCATCGTAGGCAACCGCTGCGGGGTCCGCATCGTGCTCCTGTTTGACGATCTTGCATCCGAGTTTCTCCGAGTGGAATGTGAGCTGTTCGATGGCTCCGGCCCTGAATGTGTCGCATGCCGCCATGACCACTGTCTTGCCACCTTTCTGCAGGCGGTTTGCGATCTTTGCGATCGCGGTGGTCTTTCCGGTACCGTTGATACCGACGAACATGATGACTGTGGGCCTGTCCTTCCCCTCGATCCACTGGTCGAAATCGAACTCGTTGATCTTCAGGACGCTTCTGACGGCATCCTTGACGGCCAGTTCCACAACCTCCTCGAGGCTGTACGAACGGTCGTATTTCTTTCCGACCAGGTTCTCCCTGACACCTTCCTTGATCTCCTCGACGACGGGGTAGGCCACATCGGCCTCCAGAAGGATGATCTCCAGTTCGTCGAGGATCTCGTTCAGGGGATCCTCCTTGATCTTCTTTCCCGAGGATTCGGACACCGGTGAAGCGGATGTCTCCTCACTGTGAGAGGAGTTGTGTTTGGCCTCTTTGGCCTCCTTCTTCTCCTGTTTCTTCAGTTTGAGAAGTTCCTTCCTCGAGAGTTTGGGTTCCTCCTTGACCGGTTCCTCGACCTTGGGCTCTTCCTTTACAGGTTCCACCTTGGGTTCGGGAACAACCACCGGCTCTGCGGAGGGGATGGGTTCGGAAGTGGTTTCGGGCTTCTCGGTGACGGGTGCCGGGGTCTGTTCGACTGCAGGCTCGTCCTTGTAGATCTTCTCCTCATCCAGTTTCTTGTTTGCCCTGGAGAAGAGGTTCTTCATCTTGGACTTGAGAGAGTCGAACATCCCTCAGCCTCCTCACTGGATTCCCTGTGCGGCCTGCTGCCTGTTGACGTACTCCTGCTGAACAGCGTTGGAGATGGTCGTCAGGGCCTGCTGTGCCTCGTTGAGGGTCTCAGCGGACTTCTTCAGCGCCTCTGCGATCTCGGCGTTGTTGGCGTCCATGTAGCCGATGGCGTCGTCGATGTCCTTCTCGACGGAGATGTTGCTCCCGATGCCGACGACGACGTTCCTGTTGGAGGTCACCTTGACGGTGATGAAAGACGAGGCACCGACAGGGACCATGATCTCGTCGCCTTCCTTGGCGTTCTTGAACGCCTTGAGGGCATCTGCGGACATGGTGACCTCTTCGAGGGAGACGCGGAGGACCTGAACCTGGCGGCTCAGTGCCTCGACCCTCTCCTTGTATGATTCCATCGCGGCGATGGCCTGACGGAGCTCGTTGTCTTCCAAGTTCACTCACCGATCTGGTATTTCACGACGTGGTTCGTGACCTGGTCCGCAGCGAGCTCGGTGACGTCGGTGATGTTGATCTGCCATCTCTTGAGCTTGTGCTTGCTTCCGATGGTGGACAGTGCCTTCTCTTTCACTGCTGCCTCATCCTCTGCAGCCATCTCGACGGAGAAGGGCTGCTGTTTCTGCCTGGGGTCAAAATAAGATCCGGTTACGCGGAATGCTTTCATTTTAATTACCTTGATTCCTTGAACTGCAGGGCATTAATAAAGCCTTTGGTACTTTTTTATTATATAATTGGGGAAAAGGCCCTTTTCCGGAATGGTCCAGAGAGCATGTGCCAGACATCGGAAAATGTGTTCAGAACAGCTTCTTTTGTTCGGTGGCCTCGGAGGCCCATCCAACATCCGCCATCTTCCTTCCCACGAGGAATATCGCCGCGAACTCGGGCACCTCGGTCTCTCCCCTGAGGACCAGATGCTCTCCCTTCATGTCGAGTTCGGAATCCCTCCTCATGGTGATCTTCACGGGGTCGTCCGTGTACACATCGGGCACGGCCATCTGCAGCGGATCGAAGTGGGTGAGCTCCTCCCTCGTGATAGGGGTGACCCTGAGTCCGCTCTTCCCGTGGACCGAACCGGGTAGACGGATGAGCCTCTTGATATCGGCCGTGACGGGTTCGTCCACCTCTCCGGAGAGACGGTAGGCGACATCCTCCTTCATGATCTTCACCAGCATGTTCTGGGTCGTCTGGGACACCACCGCCATGGTGTTCTTCTCGAACATGAAGGCCCTGTTCCTGACAAGTTCCTCCTGAGCTTTGGTTATCGACTGTTTGTCGCTCCCCTTGATGCTCGGATACTCCTTGCGTATCTCCTTCACATCCCTCGTGCAGAATTCTTCCACAACATCCAGGAGCCCGTTCCTCATCCTGAGCTTCCACCCTCCCGCATCCGCGGGTGGGATGAGACGGTCCTTGGCCACATTGGTCCTCACGCCGTTCCCGAGGGCCACCTTCGATGTTGCGACCTTGTTGTACGGGAACACCCAATCGATGCTGAGGCCGGAGCAGGTGATGTAATCGACGAGCTCCCTCCTCTCATGTGTCCCGAGACCCATGACATCGGGTGTCCTGACATGGGCATGATATCCCCTTCCGCCGGAGAAGGTGATATGCACCTGATCCTCCGAGAATCCCAGATCCCCCAGGAGGAACGAGTCCACCAGGTTCATCATCTCGCTGCGGATCTGGACAAGCATCTCCGAATATGTCATCTCCTTGGCGCCGTCCAGATGGTCCGCGTCCAGGTCGAAGATGAGCTCCGCACCCATCCATTCCTTCTCGTCCATCGTAGGTGCGTTGGGCTTGCGGTAGTAGGATGTGGAGTAGTAGCTGTGGGAGGGAACCTGTCCGTACATGAACCTGTCCAGCTCCTCGGGCCTCCCGAAACCCATGTGCCTCTGGACATAGTTCTTGTCGAAGAACATGAATCCGAACTCCCTGCGGGTGAACCTGTCGGGCATTATCGGATGGTTGGTCCTGTAGTACCGACGGAACGCCTTGAACAGGAAACGCTGGTTCGAATCCATATTGTCGTGGGATTGACGATTCACCTAATATAGGTGAGCGTTTCTCCTTCAGGACCATGAGCGAGAAGGTCCCCGTCTACGACAACCACATCCACATGAGTCCGTCGGGACGCAACGTCGATGCACTCAGGGAGTTCCAGGCCGCCGGCGGGACCGGTTTGACACTCGTCACCCTTCCCTACAAGGAGGTCCAGATCTCGAAAGGGGAGGATTTCGCACGTTCCTATGAGATCACATACGGTCTCGCAGAGAGGGCGAGGGAGTGCACGGACCTGGAGATCAACATAGCCGTCGGTCCGTATCCCGTCCTCATCATACCCCTCGCCGAGGCTTACGGTCTCGAGAGGGCCGAGGAGATGCTCATGAAGGGCATGGATGACGCCGCCAGGGATGTGGCCGAGGGCAGGGCGGTTGCCATAGGCGAGATCGGAAGGCCCCATTTCCCGGTCTCCCAAGAGATATGGGACGCATCCAACAGGGTCCTTCTCCACGGGATGGAGCTGGCAAGGGAGAATGATTGTCCGGTGATCATCCACTGCGAATCCGAGGCGGGTACGGACAGGTCCCTCGCGGAGCTTGCCGACATGGCGGGTCTGGACCGCGGACTCGTCGTCAAACATTCATCCCCTCCATGGGTCACCGATGAGGAGACCCACGGCGTGATGCCGTCCATACCGGCATCCAAATCCAATCTGAAGGAGGCCCTGTCCAAGGGTACGGACAGGTTCATGATAGAGACGGACTACATCGACGATCCGGAGAAGCCCGGTGCGATCATGTCCGTCAACACGGTGCCCAAGAAGGTGGCCGCGTGGGTCGCCAACGGGCAGGTCCCGGAGGAGAGCATATACAGGATATGCAGGGACATCCCCGATTCACTCTACAAGCGTTGAGGTGTTGAAATGGAAGCCAGGATCACATGCGTATACGACGAGGGTGCACTCGAGAACACGAGTTTCATCGGTGCCAAGGGGACATCGTTCCTCATAGACATAGGTGGCAAGAGGGTCCTTTTCGACACCGGATTGAGGAACAAGTACTTGCTCCACAACCTGGAGGGTCTAGACGTCTCACCCGATTCCATAGATGCGGTGGTCGTTTCCCAGTCACATCCGGACAATTCAAGGGCCCTCGATGCGCTTCTCGGTGCGAGGACATCTCCCATCGACGTCTACTGTCCATCCGGACTTTATTCCGGCAAACCGGGTATGTTCTCCGGAAGTGTCGGGATATCGGATGAGAACAGGGACAGGGCCGTCTTCCATGACCTGGAGGGTTGGATGGACATCGTCCCCGGTGTCATGGTGACGCCTCAGTTGGTCTACGATGACGGGTACTCCGAGGCCTTCCTGGTCGTTGAGGGCAATCATCTCACCATCGTGAGCGGACGTGGTGTGAAAGGTCCCACGGAGGTCATCGACATGGTCAGGAGGAGGTTCAACAGACAGGTCCGTGCATTCTACGGTTCTGTCCTCCTGGAGAAGAGGAAGAAGCCTGTGGCGGAGTCCTATGCGAAGACCTTCGAGCAGGAGGGTGTTACCGATCTGTACCTCAACCATTGCACCGGCCTTTCCGGAATGACCAACCTGCGTGTCCATCTCGGTCTCAAGGGTGTCAAGGATATGTATGTCGGCCAATCGCAGGACCTGTAACAATAATAGTGTTAATTTATATACGAGTACAAACACACGGTGATTTCATGATGCAATGGCGCCTTCGTACGGCGGCGATGTTCGTGGCCATGACCGGTCTCCTTGTCGTGATCGGCATGCTCGTGGGCTACCTGTTCAACAATATGTGGATGGGGCTCGTGATAATGCTCGCGATCTCGGTGCTGTTCAATGTCTACTCATACTTCTGCTCGAAGAGCATGGCACTCCGTGCCAACAAGGTCCGCATCGTCACACGCGACGAGGCGCCCAGGTTGTACGGTATCGTCGAGAATCTCGCCGACAAGGCCGGACTCCCCATGCCCGAGGTAGGTATCTCCAGCATGCCCATGCCCAACGCCTTCGCGACCGGACGCAACCCCAAGAATGCCGCCGTGGTCGCCACCGAACAGATCCTCAGCCTGCTCAACGATGATGAGCTCGAGGGGGTCATGGCCCATGAGCTATCCCACGTGAAGAACAGGGATATCCTCGTCATGTCCGTGGCATCCACCATGGCATCCCTGGTCGCATATGTAACCAGGATGGCCGTCTGGGCATCCATGTTCAGCAACAGTGACGAGAACAACGGTGCCGGATTCGCGATAGCCATGGTGGCCGACATCCTGCTCCCCATAGCGGCCATGCTCGTTCAGCTCGGTGTCTCCAGGAACCGTGAGTTCCTCGCAGACGAATCCGGTGCCAGGCTCACCGGGAAGCCCATGGCCCTCGCCAACGCACTCCTGAAACTCGAGGGAGGATGCAGCGCCAGGACGAACAACTATGACAACCCGTCCTGCGCCAACATGTGGATCTCCAACCCCTTCGGGAAGAAGAAGTGTTCCGGACTCGTCAACCTCTTCCGCACACACCCCTCCACAGAGGACCGTGTGGACAGGCTCAGGAAGCTCGACCAGGAACTCAACAGGCTCCCTTGGGAGTGATCAAACCCAATCTCCCCGGCGTTCGTCCGGGGATATGTATTCTCCATCCATCGGGTACTTCAACACGTCCTCCATTCACCCGATCGGAGCTTCATATGGAACTCATCGCCGACAGATACGACATCGACCTGCCCGAACCGACCGTACTACTCCACGCGGAGGACTGCATCCTGATGGGTGTGGGAGACGGTGATCGCGTCAGGGTGAGCGGTGAACGTACGTTCGTCGCCATCGTGAGCGTTTCCAGGACCATAGTCGACAGGGGTCATGTCTTCCTCACCGACAAGGTTCTCGGGGCCTGTTCGACCGAACCCGGCGACCGTGTCGATGTCACATCCTCCACCGGTCCCGATTCCGTCAGGACCATCCGCGAGAAGATGGACGGCAAGGTCCTTTCCGAGGAGCAGCTCAGGGAGCTCGTCTCCGACGTAATGGGTGGAAGGCTCTCCAGATTGGAGGTGTCATCCTGGTTGACGGCACTGTACATCAGGGGGATGGGAATAGACGAGATCGCCTCCTATGCCAAGGTCATGGCCTCGACCGGAAGGTGCCTCGATTTCGGTGACAGGAGGGTCTTCGATTTCCACAGTTTCGGAGGGGTTCCAGGGAACAAGATCACACCGATAGTGGTGTCCATCGTGGCATCCGAAGGTCTCCTCATACCGAAGCTCTCATCCAGGGCCATAAGCAGTCCATCGGGAACTGCGGATTTCGTGGAGACTTTCTGCCGTGTGGACCTCGACACGGATGAGGTATCATCGATCGTCGATTCCACAGGAGGCGTATTCTCCTGGACGGGGGCAACCGACATCGCTCCCGCAGGTGATGCCTTCATCACGGTCCAGAGGCCGTTGGGGGTCGATCCCCGTCCCCAGATGCTCGCCTCCATCATCAGCAAGAAGCTCGCAGCAGGGTGCACCGACCTTGTCATGGACATACCGATGGGTGCCGGGACGAAGGTGCCCACGATAGAGATGGCCAACGCCTACGCACGTGACCTGATGGATCTGGGGGAGATCCTCGGCATCAACGTGGAGTGTGCCGTCACCTATGCCGATCAGCCCCTTGGTCACGCCGTCGGTCCCGCATTGGAGGCGAGGGAGTGCATCGAGACCCTGGAGAAGGGTGATATCCACACGGATGTGGCGGACAAGGCATGTGTCTGTGCGGGCATGATCCTGGAGATGGCCGGCATACCCGGAGGTGTCGCGAGAGCACGTGAGATCCTGTCATCCGGTCGTGCGATGGGTAAGTTCAGGGAGATCGTGGCGGCCCAGGGAGGTTCACCGGATATCTCCTCCTCGGACATGGCCATCGGTGGTTTCTCATCCGATATAGTGGCTGACAGGTCCGGTTTCGTCAGTTCGATCCTCAACAAGGCGGTTGTCGCGGTGGCGAAGGCCGCGGGAGCACCCTCCGATCACGGTGCAGGTGTGGTCATCCACAAGAAGAGGGGTGCGAAGGTCTCGAAGGGGGATGTAATCCTGACTGTATATGCCGAGAAGGAAGAGAAGCTGCAGCATGCGCTCTCGATAGCGAGATCCTCGGAACCCGTCGATGTCGACGGAATGCTCTTGGAGAGGATCGGGTCCTGACCCTCTCCTATCACCCGTCTACGATGATATGTGAATGGCAGATCACTTCACGGGTTCCCATTTGGCCAGTTCGTTGACCTTCGCCAGTGTGGATCCCCTCATGATCTCCTCGCGGGTGCGGTTCTCCCTCTCGTGGACATCCAATGCACGGTTGGCGACCTCCACGGCCATCTCCTTGGGTATGACGATGATGCCTGATTCGTCACCGACGATCCAATCACCCGTCCTGACCCTCTGACCACCGACTGTGATTTCTATCCCTATGCCGCCGTATCCCTTGGGTTCACCGGCACATGGGGCGACCGTTCTGGAGAATGCGGGGAACTTCAGTTCCCTGATGTCATCGATGTCCCTTATCGCACCGTCTATGACGATGCCTCTGACCCCTTTCCCGATGGCGGAGCATGTGGCGAGTTCGCCCCACACGGCTACCGGGGCCCCTCCCACATCGACGACCAGGACATCGCCTTCCGAGGCTCTGTCGATCGCCTCCACGGGTTTTGCCCAATCCCCGTTGGATGTCTGCACGGTGAGTGCGCGTCCGACCATCCTCTGCCTGTGCTGGATCGATTGGGGGACGATACCGAACATGACCCCCTGTTTGTGGAATGCATCGGAGATGTTGCATGTGGAGACCCTTGAGAACGCCTCGAAGAGGTCCTCCTCGGAGTACTTCCTCGCCAGGTCGGTGTTTATCCTTGCACCTGCCATGGCCCTCTTCACGTTCTCCGCCGCACCCTTGATGTCCTCGGTCTTGATTATCGCGCCACCGACGATGACATCGGATGCTCCCGCCTCCACATACTGTCCGGCGTTCTCAGCGGTTATCCCGCCGGCGACCGCCACGGGGATGGAGACGGCATCCACGATCTTCCTGAGGATGTCGATCGGAGGTTCGGCACCCTTCATCTGGGTGTCTATACCCATATGGAGGCAGATGTAGGACACTCCGAGCTTCTCGACCTCCTTGGCACGGGTCACCCTGTCCTCCACGTTGATCATGTCGACCATGATCTCGGCACCGTACTTCCTTCCGGCCATGACGGCCTCCTCTATGGTGGAGTCCTCGGCGAGGCCCAGGACGGTGACTATGTCCGCACCGGCCTTGGCCATGATCTCGACCTCGAATGCGCCCACATCCATCGTCTTGGTGTCCGCTATTATCTTCTTCCCGGGGAATTCCCTGCGGAGTGCACGTACCGCTTCCGCCCCTTCGCTTTTGATGAGGGGTGTTCCGGCCTCAATCCAGTCGGCACCTCCGTCCACCGCCTCGTGGGCGATGACGATGCTTCTGTTCAGTTGCATGAGGTCCAATGCGATCTGCAATGTGGGCATGTCGAGTGGATTATGGCTACTTTATTTACGATTTTTCGATGGAAGATTCGACAATCAACGGAATAACAAGGATGAGGCCACTCAGCTCGCCCGTCTATCATCAGTGATCAGCACGAAAAACGAATCATCACCGTGGCATGGACAGGACCCTTCCCGAAGTGAAATACTTGTCGATTCACCCGTCTCCGACCCATAGGCCCCTTCGGGGCCTGATGACATGTCATGAAGGGTCGGAGCGACAACCCTTATCTACCGTGGATGATACACCGTTCGCTTTTGGTGGTTATTCATGTTCAAGAAAGGGAAGAAGGTGCGTGTGCTCTTCGTCGAGCAGAAGAACGACTACGTCTCGCAGATCGCGGAGTACTTCACGAACCAGCTGTATCCCGGGCAGTATGAGGCCTACAGCGCGGGACCCGAGAAGGACATCATCGATTGCGAGATGATCTCCAGCATGTATCAGTGCGGGGAGGATCTCAGGAGGCAGGTCTCCAAGGATTTCAAAGATAGGGACTACCTCCGCGAGGATGATGACTACGATGTCGTCGTGTTCATGGAGAAGGCCACATTCGACGAGTGGGCTACCAAGACCCCCTGGCAGGGGAAGCAGATGCTCGCACCCATGAAGATGAGGTCCGAGTTCACCGCCACCGACGACCTGGAGCTCTATCACGAATACGTCGCCGTCATGGAGCAGGTCAGGGATTGGGTCAAGGAGAACCTGAGGGATCCCGAGAAGCTCCTCTCCATGGTATCCGCATGATCCCCGTCATCATCTATGACAAATGTCAATGCGACCCGAAGAAGTGCACCGCCAAGCGCATGCTGAAATTCGGTCTGGGCAAGGAGGCCAAGACCCTCGGTGCCATACCCAAGGGGTCCATCGTGCTATCACCCTTCTCCGACCGTGCCATGTCGCCCGCGGACATCGTGCATGCCCGCAAGGGATTGGTGGTCATGGACCTCACATGGACCAACATCGATGAGTTCCCCCGCCTGAAGAAGGTGGAGGAACGTGCACTGCCCTATCTCCTGGCATCCAATCCGATAAACTGGGGCAGGCCCATGGAACTGAACAGTGCCGAGGCGGTCATGGCCGCACTGTGGATCCTCGGGGAGAGGGAACAGGCGGAGCAGTTCCTCGGACGCTTCAACTGGGCACCGGAGTTCATGAGGCTCAACGGTGCCATGCTCGATGACTACGCCCGTGCCAAGGACAGCACGGAGGTGGTCCGCATACAGAACGAGTACATCGAATCCGTCGTCTCCCAGGGGAGGCACGGGGAACCCGGACCTGACGGTACCGGGGATGAAACATCTTGAACACATTGATCGGGGGAGTAAACGATGGGAGACGACCTTGTTCCCATGATTTGGGAATCACTCGGTGACGACAGGCTCACCACCAGGGAGGCCAGCGAGAGGCTGGACCACCTCTTCAACTACAGATGCCCTGACGACCTTGCGAAGACTCTGACCAAGCTCCGCAGCGAGGGACTCGTCAAGGGACAGATATCCATGGACCGCGGAGGATGGATCTGGTGGGTCGATGACGAATGCCGTTCCAAGAGGGGGTCCGGACAGTGACCGTCAGTTTCCAGGACAACGAGATACAGGCCGCATGGTCCGATGTCTTCTCCAAGGACAACTACCGCATCATGATCTCCGACATAGCGGACAACTATCCCCAGAAGAAGAGCGTCACCGTGGATTACGCGGATGTCAACGCCTACAATGTGGATTTCGCCATGTACGTCCTCGACAATCCGGACAAGTGCATGGACATCGCCAGGAAGACGGTGATGTCACTGGTTCCAAACATCAACCGTCCCGGGGATGCGATCAACGTCAGGCTGTTCAACCTGCCCCGTGATGCGAAGGTGGAGATCAGGAACCTCAGGGCCGACCATCTGGGTAAGCTCCTGGCGGTGGAGGGTCTGGCGAGGAAGGTCACCACGGTCAAACCCCGTATGACACATGCCCTCTTCAGATGCGACCGCTGCCATTCCGAGATGTGGGTGGAGCAGCCCGGGATGATCCTCAGGGAGCCCCTGATGTGTTCCAATCCCGACGGGAGCTGCAACAAGGGGGCCACACGCTTCACCCTCGATGACAAGGAATCAATCTACACCGACACTCAGAAGATCGAGATCCAGGAGAGTCCCGAGGGACTCAGGGGAGGTGCCCAGCCCGAGAGGCTCACGGGATACGTCGAGGACGACATCGCCGGAGAGGTCACCGCGGGTAACCGCATAACCCTGAACGGTATCCTCCGTTCGGCCGAGAAGAGCGACAGGGACAAGTCCACCGTCTTCGACACGTTCCTCGATGTCGTGTCCGTCGAGTTCGAGCAGCACGAGTACGACGAGATCCAGATCACGGAGGAGGATGAGGAGCGCATCTTGGAGATGGCCGCGGACCCCCACCTCTACGACAACATCGTCAAGTCGATCTCACCGTCCCTGTTCGGATTGGAGGAGATCAAGGGGGCCATCGCACTGCAGTTGTTCGGTGGATGCCACAAGGAGATGGACGACGGTACCGTCATGAGGGGAGACATGCACATCCTCCTGATCGGAGACCCCGGAGTCGCGAAATCCCAGTTGCTCAGGTACATGAGCAGGCTCGCACCCAGGGGAATCTATGCATCCGGTAAGTCCGCATCCGCCGCCGGTCTGACCGCAGCCGCAGTCAGGGATGATTTCGGAGACGGCAGGTGGACACTGGAGGCCGGAGCACTGGTCCTCGCGGACAAGGGATTGGCCTGTATCGATGAGTTGGACAAGATGACGGACCAGGACCGTTCGTCCCTCCACGAGGCCATGGAATCCCAGAGGATCTCCGTTGCTAAGGCCGGTATCACAGCGACCCTCCAGTGCAGATGTTCCATGCTGGCGGCGGCCAACCCCAAGTACGGAAGGTTCGAGGAGGACACCTCCATCGCCGACCAGATCGACCTGCCCCCCGCACTCATGTCACGTTTCGACATGATATTCGTCCTCACGGACAAGCCCGAGAAGAAGAAGGACACCG